>CAZRPZ010000001.1:0-41581 GCA_964602215.1 uncultured Isosphaeraceae bacterium
CGTTCATCTTTTGAGACGGTTACAATCGGTGAGTTCGGCTCGTGGTATAGGATGAGCCGCCAGTTTTCTTGAAGTGCTTGCTCTAGTAATTTCTTTTTAGTTTCCGCATTATCCCAAGGCAGCATGTCGTAACCCATGGAATAAGCAAGACCAACATGGTTTTGTGTAGGCATAACATCTGAACAAAAACAGACAGTTCCTTCGCCATCTTGGAACTCGATTGATTGCAATCCCCAAGTGTGGCCCCTTCTGGGCGTGAGTTGAATGTCATCACAGATTACACACGATCCTTCGACCAGCTCAACACGATCACGAATAGAATCAAGTACTGTAGGAAGATACGTCTTGGTCATCGTTGATCGATTTGCACAAGCATCTTCCCACTCTTGCTTTTGCACAACCACTTGTGCGTTTGGTAAAAGCGCAACTCCAGCCGCGTGATCAAAATGAAGGTGTGACAAAATCACCGTGTCGATTGAATCTGGACTGATGCCGTTTTCTTTAAGAACATCAAGAATAGTGACGCCGTTCATTCCAAACATTTCAGTTTCTTTTTCGCTCCAGCCACCCCCGAAGCCTGTTTCGATAAGGACGCGATTGTTGTCTTTTTCCAATAGCATACAGTTGCACGCTTCGGGGATTCTGTTTTGAGAATCAGGTTTGATTAATTTTGACCAAAGAACTTTCGGAACAACACCGAACATGCTTCCTCCGTCAAGCCGAAATCTACCCGCATCTAAAAGTGTCCAATTCCAAGTCATTAAACTGTTGGTATTAAATCTTCGGGGTTTTCTAATAATTCGATGACGGTTCTTAGGAACTTTGCACCAGCAGCACCATCAACAACTCGGTGATCACAACTTAAACTTAGTGGAAGAACCTTGCCGGCATAAAACGCCCCGTTTTTTGTGAGCACCTGCTCCTTGGCTCGCCCAACCCCAAGAATTGCAACTTCTGGGTAATTGATAATTGGCGTAGTAAACATACCACCATAACTACCAACATTGGAAATGGTAAACGTGCCGCCGGAAAGTTCTTCTCGTTTTATAGTTCTATCGCGACACTCTTTCGCAAGCCGAGCAGTTTCGTCCGCAAGTTGTACCAAACTTAAATCGTCAGCATTTTTAAGTACGGCAACCATAAGACCCTGATCAGTGTCTACCGCACAGCCAATATTTATTACGCTATGAATTATTATCTCTTCAACAAAATCATCAACCGTCGAGTTAAGTATTGGGTGTTGTTTTAAACCCCGTGCTACCGCAGTCATAATAAAAGGCAACAAACTAAACTTTTTCCCAACAAGTTCGCTTAAAGCATTTCGGCGCAGTTCAAGTTTGGTTACATCTGCTTCATCGACTACTTGAAAATGCGCGGCTGTTTTTAGACTGTGTGTTAGTGCCTCGGCGATTTTTTTTCTAATTCCTCGGAATGGAATTCGTTCCATGACACCTTCTTGTGGAACACTTACGCGAGTCGCAAGCGGGGTGGCTTCAAGTTCTGGCTCTACAATTGGCACTGCAGGAATGTTTTGTGTTTGGGATGGAGTCACATGAGATTCAATATCAGAAGCGGTTACGCGGCCACCGCGGCCCGTTGGGGTTACTGAATTAATATCAATTTTCATATCCCGGGCAATCTTTCTAACAGCCGGAGTAGCCATCGCCTTTGATGTTGAACCCGCGGCTTCTATGTGTTCTTTTCTAACAAAACCAGAAGGGATACTCATGCTGTCCTCAACAGAACCAACCACACAGCCAGTATCAGGCGAGGAATCATTGTCATCCGATTTTGGAGTTGAATCGCTTCCAACTTCATAATTAACAAGAATGCTGCCAACCCTAATAATTTCTCCCTCGCTACCATTAAGGGAAGCAACAACACCAGTCCATGGACTTGGAACTTCAACAAGCGCCTTATCTGTTTCCATTTCTGCAAGCGTTTGATGTTCTTGTACCGTTTCGCCAACAGAGACGCACCATTTGATAAGTTCGGCTTCATGTACTCCTTCCCCTAAGTCGGGTAGGATGAAATGCGATTTATCATCTGGTTGTTTTGTAGCCATAATTAATACGCAAGTGTTTCGTTAATTGCTTTACCAATACGATTTGCATCGGGGAGATATTCGAGTTCCAACTTGTAGTATGGCATGATGGTATCGAAACCGCAAACCCGCTGCACTGGGGCTTCAAGTTGAAGGAAACATTTTTCCATCACTCCAGCGGCAATTTCAGCACCAAGTCCACAAGTTTTTGGCGCTTCATGTACAACAACACAACGTCCTGTTTTGTTTACCGATGTAGAAATTGTATCCATATCAATAGGCGAAATCGTTCTCAAGTCAATCAGTTCGATAGATCGACCCGACGCCTCAATTGCATTCATACACTGAATAACGGTTGCTCCCCATGAAACCATCGTAAGTTCCTCACCCTCGCAAACAGTTCTGGCTTCCCCAATTGGAATGGTATATTCATCTTCAGGCACTTCTTCTCGGAAGGCGCGGTAAATTCGTTTTGGCTCAAAGAAAATTACAGGGTTTGGATCCCGAATAGCACTAATGAGCAAGCCCTTCGCATCATAAGGCGAAGAGGGCATGACGATTTTTAATCCGGGGGTATGGGTATAAATTGCTTCTGGGCTGTCACTGTGCAATTCTGGAGCATGGATGCCACCACCCACTGGTACACGCAGTGTCAATGGACAAGTTAAACCTCCGCGCGTACGGCTATTAAATCGTGCGGCTTGATTGGTTAGTTGGTCAAACGCTGGTCCTAAAAATCCTTCAAACTGAATTTCTGGAATAGGGCGCAAGCCACCCATTGCCAATCCGATTGCAGTCCCCATAATTCCTGATTCGGCAAGAGGTGCGTCGACAACTCGGTCGCCGCCAAAACGCTGAAATAATCCTTCGGTTGCTCGAAAGACCCCGCCGTTCAACCCAATATCTTCACCAAGTAAAAGCACACGGTCATCTTTTTCCATTTCTTGAATCAGCGCTAAGTTAATTGCTTGCACAAGGGTGAGGTTAGCCATTGTTTGAAACCTCCTCTTGTGTTGCGATGTCAACTTGAGAGGGATCTTGCCCCAAACTACTTGTCCGCATTGTCTGTCGTTGTTTTTGTAGTTGCTTAGGTAACTCTGTATACATTGAATCAAAAAAATCCGTTGCAGAAGGGGCATCTATTTCTTCTGCATTTTTCACAACCCCCGAAATTGTTTTTTCTGCAGTTGCAAGTTGTTCTTCTTCTTTTTCTTGTGACCATAAATCACGTTGCTCTAAAAAATTTCGCAAGCGAATCATTGGATCTCGTTTTTCCCACATCGCAAGTTCGTCTGCGTCACGGTACCTTCTTGCATCGTCTGCAGTCGTGTGATCGCCAAGCCGATACGTCAATGCTTCGACAAAGGTTGGACGGTTATTTTCTCTTGCATTTTGCACAACATCTTGCATTACCTTCACCATTGCAAAGAGGTCGTTTCCATCAACTTGGATGCAGTCCATGCCGTACGCCAAGCCACGTTGTGCAACTGTTGGAGCAGAACATTCAAGTTTTGTTGGTGTTGAAATTGCCCAGCCGTTATTTTGACAAACAAACACGACGGGTAGATTGAGATTCGCAGCAAAGTTTGCGGCTTCGTGAAAATCGCCCTCGCTTGTTGCACCATCGCCAAAAAACGTGCATGCAATGTTGCCGGTTTTTTTATATTTTTCAGACCATCCTAAACCAGTGGCGTGCAACATTTGCGAACCGATTGCGATTGCAAGTGGTGTGCAACGAACTTCATCGATATGATTACCCCGCTCGTCTCCCATCCAGTGCAACAGAATTTTTTCCATTGGAAGTCCGCGCCAGAATAATCCTGCATTTTCTCGATAGCACGTGACCATCCAATCATTTTTTTGCAGGACGTATCCAGCAGCCAACGAAGGTACTTCTTGCCCGCGATTTTCAGGATAAGTTCCCATGCGACCTGAACGCTGTAATTTGAATGCTATCTCATCGAAGTGTCTGCAGACTACCATGTGTTTGTACATGGCGACGACATCTTCATCTGGGATTAGCCCATCCCCTAAAGTTGAGTCAAAATTGCCATGTTCATCAAGAATCGAAACACGTTTAATTGTGGTTTCAAATACAGTTTCAACCGGCATGAACCTCGGTCTCCTGTCCATCAGCAATACGTTGCTCTGCAATTTCAACTGCAGCGGCGTATGTTGAAGACGCATTCTCGCTTCGATGCAACAATTGTTGTGTTGTACAGAAGATTTCGTCATTCTTTATCTGCAATTCAGAATCGCTCATGCCAAGACGCATGCCAGCAAGATGAATGAGTCCACCTGAGTTGACTACAAAATCTGTGCCATACACAATGCCTGCGGTTTTTAATGCAACGGCATCTTCTTCTGGATCATCAAGAATATTGTTAGCAGCCCCGCACAAAATGGGGCACCGAAGATGTTCAACCATTTTTCCGTCGATTACTCCGCCAAGAGCACACGGTGCAAGGATGTCGCACTCCATTTTGAAAATATCATCATCATGAACTACCTGACAACCGAAGGTTTCAACTGCATAATCAAGTTTCTTTTTATTAATATCAGCGACAATTAAATTCGCGCCAGCATCTTTGAGGAGTCTGCATAAATTCTGTCCGACGCTTCCAACACCCTGAATCGCAACTGTAATTCCAGAAAAATCGTCACCGCGACCTGAATGGAGCAAGCATGCACGCATTCCATGGAATACTCCCAGAGCAGTCCAAGGTGAAGGGTCACCACCACGGGAAACAGTTTCGCCTCCCATGACGTGTGGGGTTTCAGAAGCCATCCAATCGACATACTCAATGTTTACACCAACATCTTCTGCAGCTATGTATGCGCCGTTAAATGTATTGACAAAACGACCCATTGCTTTTGCTTCCGCTTCCGTCCTTGGTGTGTCGCGATGCGGCATCATAATGACGCTCTTGGCGCCTCCCATTGGCAGACCCGAGACAGCGGCTTTGTATGTCATCCCTTTTGAAAGACGTAACACATCGTAAATAGCATCCGCTTCACTTTCATAGTACCAGCGACGCGTACCACCAAGAGCATTCCCTAGTGCAGTGGAATGAATTGCGATGATTGCCTTTAGACCAGTCTCTTGATCTTGATGGAAACAGAGGCGCTCGTGTCCCCTAGCAGTCATTTGGTCAAAAATTGTATCTTTCTCGTATGTCATGTGTATATCGTAGATGAATTAGTGGGTTTGAGCTTTCTCATGAATAAATAATGATCCCGAACCAAACTGTTTGATTGCTTCTTGCTCACAAACCTTGCCACTGCCGAGGGCTTCCAAATCCGGAGTTCGTTCGGGGATGTAATAATCAGCATTTGGCAACGTGTCACCAAATTTCATAGCCTGTTCTGCTGCTATGAGCATTTGCTTGTCTGTGTTTTGGCGTAGAGCGTTAAACCACCCGTTAACTTTAGAGACCCCATAGGACATGATGTAATCAACCATTGCTCTGTCATACACCAACTGGTTTTCATCGCAGCCATTGCGAATCTGCATGTCAAGCTTTGAAAGGGAACATGTCATTGCGTGTATCCAAATGACAATCCAACTCAACCGACATTGGGTTGTTTGATTTGTAATCAGTGATTCTTCTTTTTCCTTAAACATCATTTTTACTTGATGTGAGAAATCGCGGATCAAGTTTGAAATTGTTATCCCGTGAGAATGAAGGGAGGGGTCAAGCCGAGTAATTTTAGGCGCGGGGCGACGGATGCCAAGGAACAGTTCAAGTGCGATTCGTACAGCAGCACCAAAGTTCTTCAGTGGAGCTGCCTTTACGCCAAGCATAAACTCGCCGAGTTGTTTTGAGCCATACGCAAAAATGAAACTATGCATCACTTCGTTCGCTCCTTCAACAATAGGATTGATACGAGAGTCACGCCATAATCGTTCAAGTTCGTTTTCAGTCATGTACCCTTCGCCGCCCATCACTTGCATCGCCTCGTTGGTGCACCTGAAACCATATTCAGAGCAGAAGACCTTGCAAATAGCGGTCTCAAGCATAATGTCTTCATCATTACGATCGACCATGCCAGTCGTTACATAGAGCATCGAGTCCATCGCGTACCGGAAAGCACCCATGCGGGCGATTCGCTCCTTCATCAATTCGAATTCACCAATCGGCCGGTCAAACTGATAGCGGTACTGCGCCCACTTTATTGCTTGTTCATACGCTTTTGCACCCGCACCAACCATACCTGCTGCAAGTGTGCAACGACCCCAATTTAAACAAGTCAATGCGACGACAATTCCTTTACCCTCTTTATGTACGAGGTTCTCTCTTGGTACGTGTACATTTGTGAATCGAATGCGACCTTGCCACGTTCCTCGGATACCACATTTTGCTCGGTTACGACTGAAAATGTCGACGCCTTCCATATCTGGCGAAACAATTAGAGCGTTGAATAAGTCTTTCGTTTTGCCTGATTTTGGATCAGTCATGGTGTATTTAGCCATCACCGTGAACATGCAAGAGTGTGCTGCCGAAGTTGCCCACTTCTTTTCACCATTGATGATGTAGTACTCGCCACATTCGGAAAGTTCACAGGTTGTTTCCTGCCCCTGAGCATCACAACCAACATTCGGTTCAGATAAGCAAAAGGCACTCAGCGCTTCACTTGATATTATTGGTAACCAAGTTTTCTTTTGTTCTTCTGTGCCGAATAACGAAATCGCGTTACACCCAATTGAAAGGTGTGCAGAAATCATGACCGCAGTTGAACCACAATTTCGACCAATGAGTTCTAGCACCCTGTTGTAACTTGTGACACCGAATCCCAATCCACCATATTCAGCTGGAACAATCATTCCACAGACCCCCATCTCAAACAGGCGCTTTATGACCCATTCTGGAATTTCTTGGTTTTGGTCAATTTCAACCGCAGGGTGTTCGGTTCGGAAATATGTATCAAGTTCCTTGAGCAACGTGTCACATCTCGCGCGCTCTTCACCGCATTCTTCAGGGCATGGGAAAATTAATTCCTCACGAAGATTGCCCCAAAAAAGATTTTTAACAAATCCCATTGTTTCGGGATCAGGTCCAAGCATTTCCTGCGCATTCTCGATTTGTTTCAAATCTTTTTTCGAGACATTCTTTAGTTGGCTTGCAAGATCGGGCTTACCCATAGTTTCAATTATCCTTTAGAGAGAAATGCATCGAGTTTTTCTCGGGCAGTTGATGTGTTTCGAAGTCGAACTAACTCGCACTGCTCAACAGCAACCGCTGCTGACCATCCCTCTTGAATTCCTGTATCAACAGCATAAAATACAGCTTTTGCAGCATCCGTATTTTCAAGAGTATCCGTTGCAGTTGCTAATCCTTCATTCCAATCATCTTCGTCTGCTGGTGGCATGCCAAGTGGGGTCTTCCCACATGTAGAATTGTCATGAATCCATTCTTCAGCGGCTCTTTGAAGTTCATCAGCAGAATCGACAACAACTGTTGCTAATCCTTCTGGCAATTCGTTACTCATCGAAGTTGCACCGGTTGCTGCACTTGAGATTCCTAGTTCTGGATTTATTCGTGAAGGAAGCAGTTGCGTGCCTCCCCAACCGGGGCAAATGCCCAGCCCTGCTTCAGGGAGTCCCACTGGGTATGGCTTCCCCTTCGCATTTGTTCTTGAAAAGACTAAAGCATTACAGTGCATTGCAAGTTCTAAACCTCCACCGAGAGTCGCTCCGTGAATAGCAGCAACTGTTGGATATGGCAACGCTGCAAGACGTGCAAACACGGTTGTGCCGAATGCGAGGTATGCATGGAGCCCATGATCATCAAGCCCATCAATTTCTGCAAGGTCTGCTCCTGCGACAAAAACTCGCTCACAATCGCTTCTAAGAATTAGCCCCTTGATGTCGCTTTTTTGTTCAATTTCGTCGAGTGTAGTATGTAATCGTTGGATGAGTGAGCGGTTGAGAATGACAACCGATTTATCACCACCATCAAGCCAGAGAGTTGCAATTCCTTGGGCATTGATCTCGTATCGGAGGGTGTTTTGTTGCGTTGAAGTTGGCATGATATCTTTTAAAAAACCCCGGTTTATTGTGCAATTACAGCGATTAGCCGCGCCCCTCATTGTACCCGATTCTGGGCTTGGTGTCTGACACCTTGTGTCTGACACCTTAGATCAGACACAAGGTGTCAGACACCAAAAAGGGGCTTTAAACGTGATTGGGCTTCTTTACCAGCGATGACTTCGGCGGAAAGTTCTGCGCCTTTGAGCAGAGTTAACTCATCGAGTGAGCCGTCAAGTTCGTTGAGCCACAGTTTGGAGATAGCCATGGCTTCCTTTGCGCCTGTGATGAGCGATTTGGCAAATTCTTGGACTGCTGATGGTAATTCTTCTTGCTCGCAGAGATGAGTTGTCAGTCCAGCTGCGAAACCCTGTTCCCCAGACATTGTTCCGCCTGCAAGGAGCATTGCCCTTGCTTTGCCAGCGCCGATTTTTTTGATAAGCCAAGGAGCAACAACTGCAGGGCAAACACCAAGATCAACTTCAGGATATCCGACCTTCGACTCGGGATGTGTAAATGCAAAATCACACACAATCATAAGACCACACCCACCCCCGACCGCCGCACCTTGAACGCATGCAATTGTCGGAACAGGAAGCATGCGAATACGTTTAAATGCATTGCTTAGGAGTTGCAACATTTCTTTCATGGCAACTGGATCTTCTATCACACCACGAAGATCCATCCCAGCACAGAACGAACGCCCCTCGCCCGCGAGAATGAATGCTCGCATTGATTTTAATTTCTCTACTTCATCGAGCGTGCTGTGCAACGCCTGTATAAGTGGAAGCGATAGGGCGTTCCTTTTTCCTGGGCGATTCAGCGTGAGCGTAACAATTTGATTTTGTTCACAAAGTCGTATCATTTGCTTGACGTAGTGTATGCGGAGTTCAGGGGTTCATGCGTATCAGCGTTGCGAGGGCTTCACCAGGGCACGGCTGCCTCATTAACGATTCACCCACGAGAACAATATGTACCCCATGGGCTCGTAGGCGATCAAGATCTTCTGGCTTTGAAATTCCCGATTCGCTGACAACATTCCTCGGCGAATCCACAACATCAATCAGCCGAATCGTATGGTTCAGGTCGGTTGCCATTGTTTCTAAATTGCGGTTGTTGATGCCCAAAAGGCAATATCCAGCATGTGGAAAGCCAATGTGTTGCTGGACTTTTAATAAATTCTCCATGTCATGGACTTCAACAAGGGAAGTCATCCCCAACTCCTGAGCTAAAATCATCCCATCTAGCAATTGACCCTCTGGTAGCACCTCTGAGATAAGTAAAACAGCATCCGCTCCAGCTGCTCTCGCCTCCCAGATTTGATATTCATCAACAACAAAATCTTTTCGGAGTACTGGAAGGGCTACTGCCCCTCGAATTTGTTCAATGTATTCAAGTTTTCCGCCAAAAAAGTGAGTATCGGTGAGGCAAGAGATAGCGGTAGCACCCGCCTTCTCATACGCTAGAGCAATGGCTACTGGATCGAAATCTTCTCGAATAATCCCAGCAGAAGGACTTTTCCGTTTGATCTCTGCAATAACACTTGTACTTCCACGAGTATGGCCATTGACAACAGCACCAAAAAAATTTCTTGGTTTCTCCACAGTCTCAACAATGTCACGTAATGCACCTAAGGGACGCAACTTCTTGCAGCCCTCAACCTCTTTCCGTTTGTACTTCGTAATGGCTTGTAGCGTGATACTCATGTTGGCTTCAGTTGCCAAGGGTAACGATGATACCGGTGGAGGGGAAGGACTCCCCTTCGATTTTCTTACGTTCATACTTACTGCGTATTCAATTTACATTGGGATTTGGTTTGTTCGTTCTGGACAGAGTTTACTCCCGCATCGGGGATATCTTGACCCAGCTATCACTCCAACCATGGCGATAATGCTTGCAGGGGCAATGTTTTTGATGTTTGGCCTAGGTGGATGGTGGGGTGCATCTCAAGCCCCAGAAGGAACGATGGAACAAAAGGCATGGATTGTTGGGTCAGCAGTGATTGCCCAAATTCCAATCATTATTGCCTATGGCATTCTTCGTCGGAGGTGCGGTTCTCGGCATATTTTTGAGATTAGCATGATTGCCTTTATTGTCTTTGCTCCAATGGCAATTGCTGTTGCAGGGATTTTGCATGGGTTCTTCATTTTGACCAATATCGAGCCCGCAACGGTGTTTGGACACGAGACGCTTCTTTTACTCTCAACTGGCTCATGGACAACTGCAACGTGGGTTGTGATTATTGGTGTAACAATTGGAGCAGGTATTGTTGAAGAGGTCCTCTATCGAGGTCTACTTTTGCCGACGTTTTCAGCGGTACTTGGAGGAAAATCAGCATGGGGAGCGATTGTTGCTACTAGTATCTTTTTCGCAATCATGCATATAGGAGCGTCTCCACCATCGGCAATTCTTGGGCTTTTTGTACTCTCGATTGGGTTATGTTGGGCAAGGGTCAAAAGTGGAGGCGTGCTCGCTCCAATCGCAATTCACGTCGTTTTTAACACAATGAATATCGCATTTGTTTACAGTACCACTCTATGAGCACTCGAGAAGTCATTCTTACGGGCGATACTCCCACCGGTCAACTCCACCTTGGACATTATGTTGGTTCAGTTCGTCGCCGTTTAGAGTTACAAGAAACGCATGATTGTTACTTTCTGTTAGCGAACATGCACGCATATACGACTCGGTCAGAGTATCCAGATGAGATTCAAAGTGACACTTTAGAAATCGTCCGCGATTACTTGGCGATGGGAATTGACCCAAACAAAGCAGCAATTACTTTACAGTCTGAAACACCCGCGATTGCTGAACTCACTTTTTTGTTTGCAATGTTATTGCCATTTAATAGAGTGATGAGAAATCCAACCCTGAAAGAAGAAATTAAAGTAAAAGGGCTGGGTGATAACTACAGTTTTGGTTTTCCGTTATACGCCGTTGGTCAAACTGCAGACATTCTTGCGTTTCGAGCACACGCAGTTCCGGTTGGGGAAGACCAAGTTCCACACATTGAACTGACTCGTGAAGTTGCAAGGCGATTTAACAAGTTGTACTGTGGCATCGATGAGAATGTGGAAGACGACGATCCGTTGATGGAAGAGAAGGGTGTTTTTCCAATTCCTCGTGCTGATGTAGGGAATGTCGGACGACTTGTCGGTACCGATGGAATTAACAAGATGAGCAAATCACTAGACAACGTAATTTTAATTACAGACACGCCCAAAAAAGTAAAAAAGAAAATTGGACAGATTTATACAGGTAGGCAGTCAATGACAGATAAGGGCGATGCAAACAGTTCACTGATGCAATATGTAGATATTTTTATTACAGACAAGAGTCGTGCAACAGAATTAAAGGAAAAGTATACAAGCGGTGACAACATTGGTGATGGTCATATAAAAGTTGAAGTTGCAGAAGCGATTAGTGAATTACTTTCCCCCATGCAAGAAAAACGTGCCGAGTATGAGGGAGATGACGATACTATTATTGATATTATTCGCGATGGTACTGCTCGTGCAAATGTTCAGACTGAAGAAACCTTACAAATGGCAAAAGATGCGAGTGGGCTAGGCTTTTTTGCAAGGACAATAACCTTTTGAAGGGAATACTTATGAAGTGTGCTTTAGTTGTCATATTGTTTATGTTAATTTCATGCCAAAATCCAGCAGGTAACCCCAAACTGGCTACTCAGCCATATCCAACTGATTTACATATCGCCGAATCAGTGCCAATCCAAGTTATTCGCGAAGGCGAATATATTGAAATTGTGAATAGCACAGCGGATGACTATAACAACTGTACGCTCTGGATTAACCAAAGATTCTCAAGTCCATTGCCATTACTCCTAGCTGGCTCAACAATCAAATTCAATTTGTGGAATCTGCGAGATGCCTATGGAGAACAATTTAATGCTGGTGGACTATGGCGAACAGACGAGCCAACCTTGCTGGTCATTGCAGAGTTGCAGCTAGAACCCGATGTACCGCTCATTGGTCTGGTTGTTATTGGCGAAGAGTAACGCCCGTGTCAGTCAATATGCAACCCTCGGAATCGAGCAAGCAATCCTATAAAGATATTGCTTCTTATGCAAAAAATGTAAAGACAGATTCAAGAATTCCTGAACTTTGCAATGGGTTCGATGTGCCTTTTTTTCAGGCTGGTCTAGCTGGTTATAGCGATGGAGCGATGCGCTGTATTGCAAGGCGTCATGGCTGTCCATTCTGTGTGACCGAAGCGTTACTCGATCGCACACTAATTAATGGAGGCAAGGGTCGAAGAAAAGAATATCCAGATGTTCTTGCTGAAGAAGCAACAAGCGGAGAAATTGAAGAGAACAGGGCTGCCGGTCTCGATGATCACCCAATCGCAGGACAAATCATTGGCACGAGACCAGATGATATGGCAAGAGGTGCACTAATCTTGGCTGAAATGGGGTATGACACTATCGATGTGAACCTTGCTTGCCCAGTGAAGAAAGTTAGGCGAAGAAATCGAGGGGGGCACTTCCTTTCTTCACCAGAAGAGGCATGCAAGATCCTTTCCGCGGTACGAAACGCAGTTCCTCCAACAATTCCCACAACTGTCAAACTCAGACGTGGCTGGGATGATTCCTGTCTTTCAGAAGAAAATTTTTATAGAGTTTTTGACCACGCGTTCGATGTCGGGTTCAGACTTGCAACAGTGCACGCCCGAACAGTTGAACAAAAATATATTGGACCATCACGCTGGGAATTTCTCGGGGAACTTGTTGAGAATCGTCCAGATCACCTCATTTTTGGGAGTGGTGATATTTGGTGTGCTGCAGATATTTTTAGAATGATGAAACAAACCGGCGTAAGCGGTGTTTCAGTTGCAAGAGGATGCATAGGCAACCCATGGATTTTTATGCAAGCGAGAGCGCTGTTGGAAGGCGAAGAACCAACGCCACCATCAATACCGCAACAGCGAACTGCACTTCTGGACCACATTGATTTGTGCACCAGATTGCATGGTGAAAAGAAAGCGTCTCGATTGATGCGAAAATTTGGAATTCAATTTTCTAAACATCACCCTCAATCAGATGAAGTCAAGAAAGAGTTCATTCAATCGGAGTCAATGCAAAATTGGATTGCTGTGATTGATAAGTATTATTCTCAGTAGCCAAGTTCTTGGCGCTGTTCGTTGGAAAGCGAACGTAACATTGATTCAACTGTTGATCTATTCAGTTCATGAATTTCGGCGCTTCGTTGCAAAATTAGATTTCTTGTTAGACCGACCGAACCACAGCCAGTTGAAAGTGGGTCGACACCTTCATTGATTCGTGCATCTTTAATCAATTTGATGAGCGAGTGTTTTTGTTTTTCATAGAGTGTTTTATACAAGACCATTTGATTGCGAACAATATCGGTAACAGTTGGATCTTTGATCGAATCTGTAATTTCAATATACAAGTTTGTAACTTGCCCGCTTTTTGGAATCGACGAAAACCGGTATTCCAATGTTGATCCATTTTCAAATGGTTCTATGAGTTTGTCATAAATAGCCCAACGTTGCATCGTTCTTCTCTCAGCTTCTGCACATGCAACTCGATCGCCCTCAAGTTTTGCGATGGTTGCATTGAATCGATCATCTCGATCCGTATCCGCATACTGCAAGAGGAATGAGTCCACAATGTTCAAAAACTCTGGGTTTGTTTGCACAATTGCAGCGATGTCAAACCACTTTGTTTCGGGCCAAGGGTTATTTGCTTGTCGAGCATCAAGAAGAACAGTGCGGCGAGCGGCCATTATCCCACTTTGCAGGGACGACTCTTCGCTTAAAACTGAAAGCGATTCTAGCAAGGAGTCGAAAAGGGCATCTGCGTTGTTCGCAGTGATTTGCCTTGCTTTGATGACTTCAACGCGGCTTTCAGGAGCGGTTTGATTCTTGTCAAGTTGCGCTACTTGCTCAAGATACGCATCAAAAATTGCCCTGCCAACCATTTTTGCATCACCATGAAGAGAGGGCTCGAGGGTAGTTCTATACGTTGCCTCACCACAAACTGGCTGCACTCCCAAAATTACCGCAACTACTACACTCAATGCCATCCCAACATCATACCCAACCGTCTGGGGAATATCTCTCACATTCAATTGACGCTTTAAGGTCGTGGGTGGTATTTTGCGACGACAGCCTTCAGTTGCGAGCGATCGATATGGGTGTAAATTTGCGTCGTACCAATATCGGTATGACCAAGCAATTCTTGGACAACGCGAAGATCAGCGCCACCTGCGAGCATGTGGGTTGCGAAACTGTGCCGAAGAGTGTGTGGGTGAACATCACCAAGAGAAGCCCGCTTTGCGACTCTCCTGACTATTTGCCAAATTGCAACACGTTCAAGAGGTCTTCCAGTGTTTGAAAGCAGAAGCCGGCCTTCGTCTCGACCATCATCAAACCGTAATAAATGAGGTCGTAATTCTTTAACGTATTGTTGAACGGCAAGCACTGCCGGTTCACCAATTGGCACGAGACGTTGTTTGTTTCCTTTTCCTGTCACCATGACAACCGAGAGTGTCTCTTTTAAATCGTCCGGATGAATTCCAGCGACTTCACTTGCCCGCAATCCGCCCGCATACATGAGTTCAAGCAACGCGAAATCCCTTTGCCAAAGTCGACCAGAATCTTTGTTTGCGGCTTCGATTAATCTTTGCATTTTTTTCGGCGATAACACATCGGGCAGCCGCTTCCATCTTGTTGGCGTTTCAAGTAACCGAGCAGGGTCGTGCTCTATTCTGTGTGATGCTTGCAAAAAGCGAAACAACATTCGAATTGTCGAGAGATGCCTTGCAACACTTGATGCTTGCAGTCCACGTTCTTTATGTAATCTTCTTATATGGGCAGCTAAATGTGACGACGTAACATCCCCTGAACAATGAACACCATCAGCGACTAAATCGTCACGCAATTGTTGAAGGTCATGTCGATATGCATCAAGTGTTGCGCTTGACAGCCCCGCCTCCACCCGAAGGTAACTAAAAAAATCACGTACCTGTTGGTCGTAGTTCGACTGAGTGGCCATTGATTGTCATGTCTAAGGGTGCGGCGCTAGCAATACCAGAGAGTTGTTGGTACATCGAGCACGATTGATATGTTCCAAAACAAACACTACACGCTTGATCTAATCTGCCTAGCGTGAATCGGCTAGAACATGCGGGGTTGCCATCTTCAATGAATGGGCAACATTGCATCGAAACATTGTGTAGTGGAACGGAACTCATCGTGCTTCAACCTTATCGGCTCAGAGCCGATTACGAGGACAGAAGTGGCGTTTATTTGCTTTTAACCCAAGTTTGAAAAGTGACGTCGAACGGATTGCGGTCATTTTTAGGGCAATGTTCAGTTTCCACACATTGCCACATTGCCTCATTAATTTGCGGGAAAAATGTATCACCATCTATCGTTGTATGGATCTGTGTTACATGGAGTTTGTCCACGAACTGAAGCGATTGTTTGTACAGTTCTCCACCGCCAATAATAAAGACAATTCCAGTTGTTTCTAAATGATGTAACTCTTCAAATCCACGAATGACAACAGCACCTTCTGCAACAAAGTCTTTTTGCCGAGTGAGCACAACATTTAATCTATCTGGTAGTGCCCTTCCAATAGAGTCCCACGTCCGGCGGCCCATGACAATTGTATTTCCAGTTGTTATCTTTTTAAAACGAGCAAGATCCACTGGAAGGTGCCAAGGCATATCGCCACCATTACCAATGACGTTGTTCTCAGTTATTGCAACAATCAATTCCATTTCTTTACACTGCAATCGGCGCGGCTATATGCGGGTGGGGGTCGTAATTAGAAATCTCGATATCTTCGTAACAAAAATCAAAAATCGATGTAACGGATGGATTTAATGCAACGGTCGGTAACACTCGAACATTTCTTGTGAGTTGTTGCTTTGCTTGGTCAAGGTGGTTGTCATACAGATGCGCATCCCCAAATGTGTGTATGAATTCTCCAAGTTCTAAATTAGTCACTTGAGCAACCATCATCGTCAACAGTGCATACGATGCAATGTTGTACGGAACACCAAGGAAAATATCAGCGCTTCGCTGGTAGAGTTGGCACGATAGTTTGTTTTCTGCAACATAAAATTGGAAGAGAGAGTGGCAGGGTGGGAGTGCCATCTTGGAAACCTCGCCGACATTCCATGCACTGACAATGTGTCTTCGAGAATCAGGATTGTTTTTGATTCCATCAATCAGTTTTGCAATTTGGTCAATTTTCCGTCCATCAGCAGTTTGCCATGCCCGCCACTGTGAGCCATAGACGGGTCCTAGTTCGCCATTCTCATCCGCCCACTCATCCCAAATTGTGACTCCGTTGTCATTGAGGTATGAAAAATTGGTATCACCCCTTAGAAACCACAATAATTCATAAAAAATAGAACGGGTATGGACCTTTTTTGTCGTGAGGAGGGGAAAACCAGCGTTTAAGTCGAATCGCATCTGCCATCCAAAAATGCTTCGTGTTCCCGTTCCGGTTCGATCGCTTTTAGCAATTCCATTGCGAAGCACGGTGTCAAGTAATTCTAAATACTGATTCATAATTTGCTCACGTCGAAGATACCATATACCTGCGATCAATTGATGAAAAAAAATCCACCACTCCTAGATATTCGTGATGTAGAAGTTCTCTTCAAGAAGGGGAAGCAGGAAATACACGCATTACAGGGCATCTCGTTCAAACTTCAACAGGGGATAACGCTTGGAATAGTAGGCGAGAGTGGCTCGGGAAAATCAACTCTCTCAAGGGCAATCATGCAGTTAACCCCCATTTCAAACGGACAAATCTTGTTTGGTGGTATTGATCTTTGCCAAATTTCTAAGAAAGAACTTCGCGCCCTCAGACGGAAAATGCAAATGGTATTCCAAGATCCAGGAGGATCACTGAACGAATATATGCGAGTCTGGCAAATTATCTCCGAACCATTGCTTGTACATGGTTTTGCAAAAAATAAGGAATGTAAAAAACTTGCGGAGGACTTATTACTGAAAGTAGGTTTACAAGCAGAAGACGCGAATCGATTTCCACACGAATTTTCTGGTGGGCAGAAACAGCGAATTGCAATCGCAAGGGCAATTGCTCTTGAACCCACATTCTTAGTTTGTGACGAGCCGACATCAGCGCTCGATGTAAGCATTCAGGCGAAAATATTAAATTTGCTTTGTGATCTACGAGATTCTATGAACTTAACCATGTTGTTTATCTCACACGACCTTGCTGTTGTGCATCATTTTTGTCAAGAAGTAATCGTGATGTCGAATGGACGTATCGTTGAGCAGGGATTGGTTGATCAAATCGTACATTCCCCTCAACATGAAATTACTAAACAACTTGTTGCTTCTGCTCAGGCGTGGAACTTTTCTGATTCCCCGTCTTTCATCGAATAGGGATGTTCACCAAGAGCACTGTTATACACATTAGTCATCCAATTTTTCGCAACGGAACCTATTTCTTCCCCAATTGAAGCGGTTGGTTTTGCAAATGCTGGTTGCCACTTTGTTAGCCCAGCCAAGTCTTGCATCACGACGACTTGCCCATGACATGCAGTGCCTGCACCACACCCAATTACTGGAATTGTTGTTGCGTTTACGACTGCATGTGAAACTATTTCAGGAACCGCTTCAAGTAGAAGCATTGAAACCCCTGCTTGCTCCATTGCAATAGCATCTTTCACGATTGAATTTGCAGCATCTGCGTTCCGGCCAGCAGTTGTATATCCACCAGTTTGTTTTGCTTGTTGAGGTTTTGAACCAAGATGTGCGATGGTTGCGATACCAGCGTTGCAGATTGCGGCGACTCGTTCAATATACTTCCCATCAACCTCAAGTTTAACAGCGTCAGCATTTCCTTCGGTGAGAAACCGCCCAGCGTTTTGAATTGCCGATGCCTCATCAACTTGGTAACTTAAAAAAGGCATGTCTCCAATCACAAATGTATTCGGAGCACCTCGTTTTACACCAGCAGTCAACGTAATCAGAAAATCGAGTGGTGCATGAATCGTATTGTCAAATCCCAAAATCATTTCTGCAGCAGTATCACCGACAAGCAACGTTGGTAGACCCGCATCCGCCATCCACCTAGCTGTTGTAGCGTCGTAGCATGTAAGGCAAGCCCACTTTTGATTTGTGTTCGACCATTTGCGAAGCGTTCGAAGAGTGACAGGTCCATCCAAACACGTTGGCATGGCTACTGGTTTAGTCTCAATTGTGGATTTATTTGTCATTTGAATACTCAGTATAGAAAGTGGACTTGTTAATTACCAACATATCTTTCAAAAATTGCTTTTGCGCGCTTTATGTCGTCAGTGCCATGAATAATCGTTCGGCCATCGTGGAAGCAAAGGATGGTGATTGGAACGTCGTTTTCCCCTCGTTCTTCCGAGAATGTGCCGCGAATCATCGTTTCTGAAGAAGAAAAGTCACCATGTTCTTCAAGTTTTGGCGCGATGGTAGAGAGGTTGAATCCATCAATGCTTGGTAACTGGACTGCAAGTTGACCGCATAACGCCATTGGTTCTACTACTTCTTGTTCTAAAAATTCATAGTTGTGTGCAGCGCAGCACGCGCACTGAGACTGGGGGTGTCCGAGCTCGAGTCGATTACTTTCAGTATTCCAAAGGTCAAACCTAAGAAGAGTTGGTGAGATTTTGTCTTTATTCCCTGTGATAAACTTGAGAACATCCATCGACTGACACGATGCGGCAATTCCAATTGCAGGCGATAGGACCCCAGCAGTATCGCAAGTTTCTTGTAATCCAATAGGCGGCGGATCTGGAAAAAGGCATCGTAAACATGGTGTAACATTTGGGATGACTGTCATGACATTTCCCTGACTCGCGATTACACCTGCGAACATATAGGGGATGTTGTTTTTTATTGCAAAATCATTGAGCAAATATCGAGTGTGAAAATTATCTAATCCGTCCACGATAACATCAGTGTTGCAAAGCAGTCTTTCAATATTTCTAGATGTCACATCTTCGACATGAGACTGAATTTGAATTTCACTGTTCATGTTTCGTAAGTGTTGCGCTGCAGCGACTGCTTTTGGTTGTTGCAACAGAGCATCCTCTTCTGTAAAAAGAAGCTGCCTTTGCAAATTTGTTGTTTCAACGATGTCTCTATCTATAAGATGAAGATTGCCCACACCAGCTCTCGCCAACATGGAGGCACTTAAACATCCAAGAGCTCCGACACCGACAACGGTGACGTTCGATTCGGAAATTGATTGTTGACCAGAATCACCAATCCCATCGACAAGTCGCTGACGGTGATAGCGGTCGAAAAGAACCATTTCTTACAGTTCCCAATTAGAAGGCGAAGTGTGAAAACGCCTTGTTTGCTTCTGCCATGCGGTGGGTTTGTTCGCGGGTGTTGACTGCCTTGCCTTCACCTTTTGAAGCATCCCACAATTCCTTAGCAAGGCACTGTGCAAACGGCTTCCCTTTTTCAGCACGGCATGCAGTGATGATCCAACGAAACGTTAAGCTCTGTCGCCTTCGGGCATTCACTGGCATCGGAACTTGGTAGTTTGCACCACCAACTCGTTTTGAACGCACTTCGACATTTGGTCGCACGTTTTCAAGTGCTTTGTGGAAGACATCAATTGAAGTCTTAGGATCGTCATCGCCCTTGCCGCCTTCTTTTTTCAATCGAGTTTCAATTCGATTAAGTGCGTCGTACATGACTCGTAAAGCGACGGCTTTTTTGCCGTCCTTCATGAAACAGTTGATGAATTTTGAGAGTACTTTGTCACCAAATTGCGGGTCTGGCTTAAGTTGTTCTTCAGATTTTGTAATTCGTCCAGCCATTGAATAAAATTCCTTTCAGCTCATCTGTTGCTTCGCAACGTTGTTCACCACAATCTTGGCAGGATCGTGATTACTTGCTTTGCACACGAAGTGTGCGAGTAATTATTTACCCTTTTTCGTTCCGTACTTAGAGCGACCTTGCTTACGTGCATCGACACCAAGGGTATCAAGAGAACCACGGACAACGTGGTACCGAACGCCCGGAAGATCGCGAACACGTCCGCCTCGTACCAGAACGATGGAGTGTTCTTGAAGGTTGTGTCCTTCACCACCGATATACGCAGTGATTTCTTTGCCATTTGATAATCGAACACGAGCTACTTTCCGAAGAGCAGAGTTCGGCTTCTTCGGTGTCACGGTACGAACTTGAAGACAAACACCACGTTTTTGTGGGCATCCTTCAATATCACGCACTTTTGACTTGACCTTAGGCGTCTTTCTTGGCTTTCGAACGAGTTGGTTGATTGTTGGCATAAGTAGTTCCGGTTGCTTTTGTACCGCCTTACATCAGGCGAGCCACACATGATACCAATACTAGCGTGGGTGGCAACCCCCACCGCCCCACACCGTCCGATAACACTTTGGCTCTGAGCCGAACCCGCTACCAAATTGGCTCTGAGCCAAGCAATGAGGAAAAGCAGCCGGAAGAGAAAAGGCGATGTTGCATTAGTGTGTTACCAAAGGGAAATGAGGGCGAGAATGTCAGCAGTACTAACAGTGTCGTCTTGGGTAAGATCGCTCAAGCAATGTGAGCAATCGCCCCAATTAGAAATGATGGTAAGAAGGTCACCTAAGTCGATCGCTCCACTTCCATCGATATCTCCAAATATCACATGTTGTAGCCAAACAGGATTAGCGAGCCCAACGAGCCCGCCTTTTGTGACTCGTAATGTAACGAATTTGTCACTTGGTCCGAGGTTCAAATCGTTGACGTAAATATCCAGCGAATAATTAGGAAGTCCAGAGGGCTCAATTGTACGTCGAACTTCTCCATTCACAAGAATCTCAGCGCCAAATTCACCAGCATATCCCATCGAAGAGTTTGTTCGAATTGACACAACAACGTCATTAATCCATCCTTCGGGCAGGATCGCGACCTCACCAGTGAATGAGTTATTTACAGTTATCCAAGCAAGCGGGCCGTTCGATGCTATGCAGTGACCACCTAGCATCCCACTGGACAAATTTTGCCGAGTCACACTATCCATCGCAACGTACGTCCACACTCTCCCCACATTCCCAGGTTCATGCGCATCACTATCGCCTATGCCGACAGGGAATCTGTTTGGCCACCCCGAACGCTCTGGCAACTGACCGTTCATCGGCTCGCCAATGTCTTGTAACAATCCATGCCATTTGTACCACGTTGACCAATCTTCATCATCATACGTCCCTTCAGCAGAACAAATCAATTCCATACCAGCCCACCCACTTGTGCCATTATCCCAATCCCACTCATAAAAAGTTAGGTACGCCCAGTCATATGGGTGGGCGATAAAACCGAACGCGCCTGCATCGTTTATTCGATTGATAATTGTCTGTTCCGGTTCGCAATCCGCGTGTCCATACACTAAACCGTCAGAGGGATTCGGTAGCATTCCAGCTAAATCCTGCTCAAGCGGCAAACACAACATGTGCGAAGCCAAGTCCCAAAAACCCTGTTGCCCCAAACCCATCTCCTGACTATAAATAGACAGCCAATCGTGATCGGCGCGATATTGCTGACACTCTGATTGCCCCCAATCAAACTGTGACTCAACGTACCAATCGCGGTCGCCCCAAATCTCCGAATACGTTATGTTGGAATGGTCTGTAAAAATTGCCCAATCTAATCCAATCGATTCAGCATACTCTGAATACTCGTACGGCTCTTGTTCAGTGCCATCGAGAATAACCGCGTCAACCGAAAATGAAGTGTGAATATGTTGGTCCCCCGCAAACCAATACATTGTATTTGTACTTCTTGGCGAAACAACAGCTTGCTCGCACCACTCATCAACCACAATCGCAGCATCAGCGGGGCCACCTTTTGGAAGTGGTGGTTGCTTGTTTACAGGAATACTCTTACGAATTGTTCTTGGCTTTCCACCTTCAACCACATCGATTTCGACATGAATGGTATCTGTTTCGCTTGGAACCATCCAGCGAACAGAGCAGACTTCATGACCAAGCTTTGACAACAATTCAACAAACGCTTTTTGCTCTTTAACTGCGCCACCATTTTCAAATTTGCCTTTTGCACTGTGAACTCGTTGCAGTAAATCACCTTGAGCATGCAACATTTTTCTGGGTTCAATTTGATCTGGATGATCTCCAAGAACCCGTATCTTTGTTACGAAAACATCGTGCTCAGAGCTGATGTTCCGAATCTGGATTGAAATAGGGAAGTCACCTTCCTTGCGTACAATCCATGGGGGACTCAAAGAAACGTATAAACCATGTTCAAGATTTTTCGAATCAATCCAAGGCGATGAGTGCTCGTGTGCCAAAGCAACGCTCGACAATAGACAGATTACAAGAACAAATCGCACATCATTATCTTAATTCCGAAAGTTGCTTATTGCAAGAATAATTCGGCTTCCCTTGAAGCAAGTTCATCACACCGTTCATTTTCCGGGTGCCCAGCATGCCCCTTTACCCAGTGGGTAGAAAGTTCGTGCTTTTCCCTGAGCAATGCCAAGGGTTGCCAAAGGTCTTGATTTTTCACGGGTTTCTTCGCAGCATTCTTCCAACCCTTCGAAACCCATCCATCCATCCACTCCGTTAACCCTTTGGTAACGTATTGGCTGTCTGCATGAATCTCTACCCTTGCCGGTTCTTCAAGAGATTCCAACGCACGAAGAACTGCCGTGACTTCCATCCGCTGGTTTGTTGTTTTTTCTTCACCTCCACTACACTCAACCTCTTCATTGCCTTGGCGCAAAATATAAGCCCACCCACCCGGACCCGGGTTCCCCAAACACGCACCATCAGTAAACAAAATAAAAGTAGGAAGATTCGTCATTGCACAAATGGTATCGACACTTCTGCCTCTGATACCCTACACGTATTATGACGGTCTTTCGCATTGAAGTTCGAACCCAAGAAGGCATGCCAGACCCCAAAGGGAGCGATGCACTTCTGCAAGCTGAAGATGCTGGCTACACACCTAAAGCAATTGATACAACATCAATCTATCTTATCGAGGGTTCTCTGGAAGACGAAGCAGTCTCAAAAATTGCAGGTGAATTGCTATGTGATCCCGTGACGGAAGTGTCATCAGTTGGGGCATCAGAACTACACGCCGATTCAATGGTCGAGGTGCACCCGCTACCCGGTGTGATGGACCCAGAAGCGCAAGCTGTTGAACTTGCTATCAAACATATTCTTGGAGAAAGCGTCAAGGTTCAAACAGGTCGGCGATACGATTTTCACGGCATCGACAAACCGCAAGCGGAATCGTTAGCACGACACTGTTTTGCAAACAACATCGTCAACGGAATTCATACAAAGCCATACCATCCCGAGGCATTTTCCCATGGGCACGCCCACGACATGGAAGTTCCCGAGATTCCAATCACAATGCTCACCGATAGTGAACTTGAAACGATGTCTCGAGAGGCACATTTATTTTTAGATCTTGAAGAAATGCAGGGAATTCGGACTCACTACAAAAAACTTGGTAGAGAACCAAAAGAAATTGAACTAGAAACACTTGCGCAAACGTGGTCGGAACATTGTGTACACAAAACCCTAAAAGCAACCATTCGTTACACGGGACCAGATGCGACCAAACGACCAAACCACGAAGAACACGAAGACGGCTCTGTCACCATTCACAATCTTCTTAAAAGTACCGTTGCCGCGGCAACGTTCGAACTTATGGATGAAGGCATTGATTGGTGCCTTAGCGTTTTCGTAGATAACGCAGGCATAGTAAAGTTTGATGATGAACATGCTGTTTGCTTTAAAGTTGAAACCCATAACCATCCCTCTGCACTTGAGCCCTACGGTGGCGCGGCAACCGGAATAGGTGGATGTATACGCGATATCATGGGAACGGGACTTGCCGCACGACCAATCGCTGCAACAGATACTTTTTGTGTTGCAAACTTTGACAATGAACCACCAGAAGGGTGCTTACATTCGAAACGGATACTAAGAGAAGTTGTGCGCGGTGTTCGCGACTATGGAAACAGAATGGGCATCCCAACGCTCAATGGCGGCATTTGGTTCGACAATAAATACGTCGGTAATCCTTTGGTGTACTGTGGGTGCGTCGGGGTGATGCCAATCGATTGCATCGAAGGGGATGCACGGCAAGGCGACCGTATCATCGTGATTGGCGGCAAAACAGGACGCGATGGCATTCACGGCGCAACATTTTCTTCAGCAGAACTTACAGACACCCACGCAGATGAATTTTCTCACGCCGTTCAAATTGGTAATCCCATCACTGAAAAAAAAGCGCTTGATTCAATTCTAGAAGCTCGCGACCACTCCTCTGGTTGTTTATTTAATGCAATTACAGATTGCGGAGCGGGTGGATTCTCAAGCGCAGTTGGTGAGATGGGTGAACAGATTGGTGCAACTGTGAATCTAGAAAAAGCACCATTGAAATATGTCGGCCTTACTCCATCTGAAATCTGGATTAGCGAAGCGCAAGAACGAATGGTGCTTTCAGTATCGCCAGAAAAAGTAGATACTGTTCGAGAAATATGTGCTCGGCACGAAGCTGAAGTGTGCGATTTAGGTGAGTTCGGAACTCCCAGAAGTGAACTCATTCTTAAGTACAACCAAAAGACAGTCGGCCAACTTGACATGCACTTCTTGCACGAGGGATATCACGGCTCAACCAGAACAGCGAGTTGGTCACCAAAGGAAGTTGCCGATTCGGGCAACTCTGCAGTCGACATTCAAACAATGTTGCCAAAACTGCTCGCGCATCCAAACATCGCATCAAAACAATCCATCGTGCAGCAGTATGACCACGAAGTGCAAGGGCGAAGTGTGGTACGACCATTTGTAGGCCCACTCGGAAACGCACCTTCTGATGCAGCAGTTATTACCCCAGTTCGTGGTTCAACAAAAGGGTTGGCAATAGGCAGTGGTCTAGCAACGGGGCTTGCAGATGACCCATACCTAATTGCAAGCGCGGCAATTGACGAATGCGTTCGAAATATTGTTTGCGTCGGCGGTGACCCAGCAACTATCGCGATACTCGATAACTTTTGTTGGCCCGGCGTCAAAGATGAAAATAGCCTAGGTCGACTTGTTCGTTGTGCGCACGGTTGTTACGACGCAGCGAAAGCATTTGGCACACCATTTATCTCTGGTAAAGATTCACTTAACAACCAATTCACAACAGAGAATGGCGAAACGATTTGTATCCCTCCGACCCTGCTTATTTCTGGATTTGGAATCGTTGATGATGTCACAACATGCCTCACGATGGATGCGAAAACCACCGGAAATAAACTTGTTTTGGTTGGCGAAACTAAATCACAAATGGGCGGTTCGCACTTGTTACTGATAGATCCTGATGCAAAGTGCGATAACACCTTGCCAACGGTTTCTCTCACGGATGGACCAAAGAATGCCTCGCAAGTGCATAAAGCGATTCAGGGGGGGCTCGTTGTTTCTGCCCACGATTGCAGTGAAGGCGGGTCGTTACTTGCAGCGGCAGAGATGGCGATGGGTGGAGGGCTAGGTCTGGAACTTGCCTTAGACGAATCGCTCTGTTTCTCCGAAACACCATCAAGGTATTTGCTTGAAGTGCAACCAGAAAAACTCGAAGCACTCCAAGAACTTCTAGGTGAAACGCACAGCGAAGTAATAGGAACGTTCAATGATTCGCATCTTGTCGAGTTTGGAAATGCGTCATGGCACATAGAAGTCCTCTTCAAGTGTTGGTCAGAGGGGATGGTGATTTAATGATACAAGCCCTTGTTATCACTGCTCCTGGAATCAATTGCGACCTTGAACTTGCTGAGGGTTTTGCCCTCGCTGGCGCTGAACCAAAATTCATCCATATCAACGAACTTATTGAGAATCCCGACATTATCGATGAAGCACACCTCATCGGCTTACCTGGCGGGTTTAGTTATGGAGATTCGATTGCTGCTGGACGAATCATGGCGAACCTTATGCGCAATTCGTTGTATCCAAAATTTGTAGAAGCGTTGCAACGTAGCGTTCCTATGATTGCACCTTGCAATGGATTTCAAATTGCGGTTCAACTTGGATTGTTACCCGGACCTATCCCCGGAAGCCAGTGGAGTGAACAATCTCCAACACCAGAGGTTGCGCTGTCGCAAAATACATCTGCCCGTTTTATTGATAAATGGGTTAAATTTCAGGTTCCAGCAAACACGCGTTGTATCTGGACAAAAAATCTGCAAACAACTCCCGAAAGTTCACTGATTCCAATTGCACATGGTGAAGGCAGATTTGTAACGAGTGACAAAACACTTCAATCTCTCGAAGAAAATGGGCAGATTGCATGCCGTTACAGTTCTGCTGATAATCCAAACGGATCTATGGGCGACGTCATGGGGATTTGCGATGCAAGCGGTTTGGTGTTTGGACTCATGCCACATCCAGAGCGAATTTTGCGATGGACCCAACACCCAACATGGACGCGATTATCAGAAAACGAAAAACAGGGCGATACAATTGGGTTGCAAATGTTTATTAAAGCGGTGAACCATGTAAAAGAACATTGCTCTTCTTCAAATTGTGTAGAGAGTGCGGTATGACCGATCATCGGAAACTTGCTGTTGATTTGTTCAACCACACGTGGTCACTTCTTGATAACGAAAACCGAACACCAGAACAGGATGAAGAGATGGTGCATGCAGCACATGCTTCAAGGCACCACTGGGGAATAGCTGGTACAGAAAAAAACAAGGCACGTGGTGAGTGGCAAATTGCAAGGGTGTATGCGGCGCTAAAACGTTTTGTTTCTTCCGCACATCATGCACAGTTGTATATGGATGCGTGCAAGACACACGATTTTGATGATTGGGATTTACCATTCGCCCACGAGGGGCTCGCTCGTGCACTTATAGAAAATGATCCAGACCAAGCAATGAAACATTTGCAAGAGGGGCGAGAAGTTGGTAGCAAGATTGAAAAAGAAGAAGATAGAGCATGGCTTCACACCAACCTTAAAGAAATCGAAGCGATGATGGATGGCACCTGAAAATACCGTGGAATGCAGGAATTGCGGTTATAACCTGCAGGGCTTGACGGTGGGTGCCAGTTGTCCAGAGTGTGGTGAAAACCAACGCGTTGTTCATGGTGATGACTTACAAGAAGAAGATGGTCGTGTCATGCGGATGATAAATGCGAATATTGGAGTCAAAGACCTTGCGCCGCTTCCAGACATCAGAGTTCGATTGAAATATTGGATGAAATTGGGAGGGCTATTTGTTTGTGCGCTTTTCTTTTTACAATTACTTGTGACGTTTGCATTGATACCAATTGGGCTGTACCGATTATCTCTTTTTGGATTGTCAATTTTTTGGCCCGCGGTAGTTATTGGCATGATGCCAGCAAAAGTAGATGCGTCGATGCCCCCCATATATAAATGGATCCGATTGGTTGTGCCTTATACGCAGTGGTGCTGGGCAGCGGGATATGTGTTTTGGTTGATGTTTCACGTTCCGTTCGAAGAATACACTTTAGGTGGAAATCTCAGATATTTCGAGTTGCTCTTACTTTTACATGCAGTTGCTGGAATAGGTGTTGCTGGCGTCGCTTTTTGGCTTCATGATTTGGCGCTTCGATTAGACCTCATCACAGCAGCCAAAAGATGTAACGCAGTTACTGTTGCAATTTTTACCATTGGCTTTCTCGTTTTTGTTCTTCCTTGGAAACATTTTGCAGCGGCCGGTTTAACAGCAGTACAAGGCGGTCTTATGTGGTGGGCGTACATTCTTGTGCTCATGCTGCCTTGGCTTTGGTGTGTTTCGTTATTTGCCCGTGCATTATTTGAGTTTTCTTCTGATGCAAGTTGGTCGTTGAAATACGATGCCGACATTGATGGGCGGCAAGAGCGCATCTCCAAGAAGCGAAAAGAGTACGAACAAAAGCGAGGGTGGTGATGGCATATATTCCACCAGAAGACTTTTCATCCTCAACAACTACCCCAACTGAATGCCCGCATTGTGGGTATAACTTACATGGATTGCCAGAAAATGTTGCGTGCCCTGAATGTGGGAAACAAACATCGCTGTCCCGCAGAAAATACACACCAGATATTCCACTTTCTCAAATGCCCGAATCCTTTGTCAAGCGGATTGCTATCTGTTTTGTTACAACGGTCATCGTCATTCCATTCTTTTTAGCCAGAGAGTTTGTGCCCTTGTTCCAATTTCAAAACAAACACACTGCATTCGTGTTTGATTTTTCACTTGCTCTGATCTGGGTTGTTGGAGTATTGTTATTGACAACACCCTTAAATTGTCCAGAAGCAAAACGATATGGCCTCGCTGTAAATGGAATACTTCGACGAATTGCACGGTGGTGTTCAGTTGGTGTCATTGGGATTGTTATCTCAGAGTACGTCGTATTCACGCCTCTATATGTTCTTGCAGGCATTGTGTTTATTGTCGGCGTCGTTTGCTTATTGTTACTTCTCGCCAATATTGCTGATTGGGTTAGAGACGAGAGCGCGAAAAAATGGTTGGAATACGCTGCATGGGGCGCACCCTTCTTCTTCGTGGTTTCACAAGTACTTCACCTTCAACAAATTTCACCCGTCATTAACTATGGAGCGAAACTGTTGATGTACATTTTTATTGTTGGAGGTATATTTGGATTGTTCATGCTTACATCTTCTGTTGTTCAAGCAATAACACATGCTAGAAACTACCGAGAGTATCAAAAACGAAGACTGAAATCAAAGGACAGTACACAGTTTCCGTATCCAAAGTAAAATACATTGATGAATGATTTGAAACCATTAAGGTGTGCAGTTGTGGGTGTTGGACGAATGGGTGCGCACCATGCCCGCATTTATTCTCAAATGGATGATGTCGATTTCGTTGGGGTTGTAGATCAAGATAAAGATCGGGCAAACGACATAGTTGAGGAGTGGGGTGGCAAAGCGTTTGCAACTGTTGAAGAGTTGATCGGCGATGGCGAACTTCCAAGAGTTGATGCCGTGACTATTGCGACTCCTACTATCTATCATCTTGAAGCTGCACAACCGCTACTTGAACAAGGAATTGGCTGCTTAATCGAGAAACCACTTGCGCCAACCGCTGAAGTTGCCCAAGCCATTGCGGCTGCTGCTGAAGAGGGCAGTGCAGTCTTGCAAGTTGGGCACGTTGTTCGGTATGACCCAGTCATGCGAGCAGTTGCGTCAATTGAAAATTTAGAGCCCCGATTTATAGAGATGGTACGAATTAGCCCAATGACTTTTAGAAGCACAGATGTTGGCGTTGTGCTTGACATGATGATTCATGATCTTGACTTGCTGACCATGCTCACTGGGCAAGAACCAAGTGAAATTCGTGCAAATGCAGTGAGCGTTATGGGCGAAGCGGAAGATATGTGCAATGCACGTCTGGAATTTGGAGACTGCACCGCGAATGTAACCGCAAGTCGACTCGGCTTAAAAACCGAACGTAAACTCCGAATTATCAGCAACGATTCATACGTATCAGCCGACTTTGTGAAGAAGCATGTCACAATGGTTCGTAAAATTGCAAATGAAGAACAGCTGTATGATCTGCGAACACGACTTGCTTCGGGTGAAGATTTATCGTCAATTGATTACGTTGATTTAGTTGAAGTCGAAGAGCCAGAAGTGGGTGACGAAGACGCACTTACGTTGCAAGCAAAAGATTTCTTGCATTCCGTACGCACTGGCGAAAAGCCATACGTTGATGCCGAAGCGGGTTCCATGGCAATCCGCACAGCAGAACGCATTATGGAACAAGCGACCGCAGCAGGCGCAAGAATGCTGTAATCAATTCCATCCCGAAGTCGGTGGGGGCGGAGCAACAGGAAACGAATTTGGCAATTCTTCGAATCTATCTTTGCACACAACGAACATTTCAGTGGAAATTGCTCTTGACGCCTTTGGTTTGTAGCCCCTTGCCCTTTCAAACATCTGCGAGCATCTATCTAGAAGTTCAGGATACGCTTCGCCTTCAAGGACCTTCATGACAAGATTACCGTGGGGTTTGAGTAGCGATGTTGCTAAATCAAGAACAGTGTGACAAAGATGTACAGACCCGTGATGATCAATTGTTCGCGTACCCGTTGTGTTGGGTGCCATGTCACTCAAAAGGACATCGAACAACTGGTTTTCAAAACTTTTTGGGGTTAGCGTTGTGACATCTTCCTGAATGGTTGTGACATTTTCAGGAAGATTCGATTGGTCGATTTCTTTCAAGTCAACACCGATGATTTTCCCGCGTCCGCCAACGCGTTTAGAAACAACCTGCAACCAACTTCCGGGGGCGCACCCAAGATCAAGGACGACATCTCCTTTTTTCAGGACATTTCGTTTGTCATCAATTTCAATCAATTTATAGGCAGCGCGGCTTCGATACCCTTCGCGTTTTGCTTCTTTAAAGAAGAAGTCATGGAGTTCCCGTTGAGCGGCCATGATGAATTACCAAGAAATCCAATCCGTCTCAAAAAAGGGCTCACTTCCGATTGGATCTGGCACGACAAAAATTCGAACATTTCCTTCGACAGTTCTCATCGTGATTGGATTGAGTCCATCGTTAAACCTTGCAACAAGATGGTCACCAGTTGAGCCAGGCAAAATGACAGCGTTCCCAGTACGAAGATCGAGGGTCGCTTCACCATTAATTGCAGTTGCATCGATATGTCCAGAGGATTCACTGCGGACTCGGTAGATAATGTTTCCGCGACGATTTTCGATGAGTACTTCTTCATTCATTACTCTTGGCGTCACAATTCGAACATCACCATCTCTTGTTTGAATATCAACTGGTCCCGTGATTCCTTTAATAACGACATCCCCCCGCTCGTTGTGCACACGTACCCCGTGGATATCTTTCGCGCGAACAACAATGTTTGCTGTCACAGTGTGAAGTGGGTCATCTTCACATGTTGCTACAACTCTTACAGTTTCACCAAGTGAACCATGCTCTATTTCAGTCGTGACATTCATATACAACCGAGCAATCGGGACGGTCCCAAGCCCTTCTTCATATTGATTGGCAGAAACCTCAGTCCCAACAATATCAGGATCAGCGACTATTGTGACAGTTCCTCCGAAGGATTTGACGTCAATTGCAACCGGACCACTGGTATCGATTGTGACTGTCTTTAAGTCTACAACTTGAGTTGCTCGGCAACTGACTAGAAAAATGAGGGCGAAGAAAGAAATCCGAAACATAGTCAATGTCGATTGTAGCGAAGGTAGAATGCCAAGGATGAAAGATACCCAAATAAATGTTGGTCTTGGGGAGCATACGCTTCCGCTTCACGGTGCAGAGCACCCATCAACAGCGAAGCAGGGACCATCTCCAGGAAGTTTTGCACTAGGGTCAAATGTTGGCGGGCCGACGGCGTTCAGTTCGCCCGACACGCCTGGTATGCCAGAACCATCAACCAAAACAGCGCACGATTTTAACCCCGCCCCAAATGCCAAACCAGTGACACAACTCGAACACGCACGCTTTGGCACGATCACTCCAGAAATGGAACGTGTTGCCAAGCGTGAGCCCCACCTGTCACCCACACAAATTCGTAATGAAATAGCAGCTGGACGGATGATTATTCCAGCGAACCGAGTGCACCTTGCGATGGATTTAGATCCAATGGCTATTGGTCGCGCATCCCTCACAAAAGTAAATGCAAACATGGGAGCTTCGCCAGTTTCATCTGGAATTGAAGAAGAACTTGAAAAGTTACACTGGTCAGTGAAATGGGGCGCGGACACTGTGATGGATTTGTCAACCGGAGGCGACCTGAATGCTTGTCGCCAAGCAATCATTAATGGGTCAACAGTTCCAATCGGTACAGTGCCCATTTATTCGATGATTATCAATCGGAAAATAGAAGACCTGACCCCCGAAATGATTTTGACTGAGTTGGAGAATCAGGCGAAACAAGGCGTCGACTACTTTACGATTCACGCGGGCGTGTTGCACGAACACATTCCATATATTAAAGACCGTTTGATTGGGATTGTTTCGCGGGGAGGGTCGCTTCTTGCAAAGTGGATGATTCATCACAACAAACAAAATCCAATGTACGACTACTTTGATGATATTTGTGATGTCATGAGGGAATATGACGTTTCATTTTCTTTGGGTGATGGTCTTCGTCCAGGTGGGCTTGCAGATGCCACCGATGAAGCACAAATTCGTGAACTTGAAGTACTTGGCGAACTTACTGAGCGTGCTTGGGCAAAGGGCGTACAAGTAATGGTTGAAGGGCCGGGGCACGTTTCATTCGACCAAATAGAGTACAACATGAAGTTGCAACGCTCACTTTGTCATGGCGCACCGTTTTACGTCCTTGGTCCACTGGTGACCGACATGTTCCCCGGCTACGACCACATTACAAGTTGCATTGGTGCAACTGCCGCTGCGTACCACGGTGCTGCCATGCTTTGTTACGTCACACCGAAGGAACATCTTGGGTTGCCGAAGAAAGACGATGTTAAGCAGGGGTGCATTGCGTATAAAATTGCAGCCCATAGTGCAGACATTGCACTTGGCATCCCCGGGACGAGAGACAACGATGACGAACTTACAAAAGCTCGTGCTGCTCTCAATTGGCAAAAACATTTTGATTTAAGTTTCGATCCAGACTATGCAAGAGCAATGCATGATGAAGATTTAGATGTCGACACTGATTTTTGCGCAATGTGTGGGCACGATTGGTGCAGCGTTCGAATCAGTAAAGAAATTCAAGAGTTTGCATCTGGCAAAGATGAAAATTATGCGTGGGATAAACCAAAAGTTTCCGCAGCGCTCACTGTCGAACAAAAAGAAATCCTTGAACAACGAGGCGTGCTTACCCCAGAAGAAGTGCACAAACTGGCATCGAAGATCAAAGGCAATGTTGCAATGACTACCGATGGCAAAGCAAATTGTCACAGTGACGTTGCTGACCCAGGAACAGCGAAAGTTCTACAAGAGAACTAAAACGCCACCCCAAGAGAAAAGGCACTGCGTATTGACCCTAAAAACGTCACTTTTTCCGCCTGCGCTCAAAAATTTTTCAAAATCGCACCTTGGCTCTGAGCCAAAGCGCGCTGTGGGATGGCTCTGAGCCAAGTGGGGAGGAAAAGCAGGGGGTGGAGGAAGAGCAAAATTGGCTCTGAGCCGATTAGGGGTCGTGGTTTTATGCCTAAGAGAGGCACTAATTTTCTCTGAAGGTACCCCTGCATAAAAGAGACCTTGTAATACAAGCAGAAAGCAGTACACTAAAATTTGTGGACAAGAACATCATCTATTCAGCAGCATTTTCAGTCGTAGTATCGAGCACTGTTTCTGTGTATGCAGAAACTCGTGGCTCAACGCAATTTGACCGTTGGGATACGAATGATATTCGTATTGTTTCGTACAATTTGCACGGTGATTTAGATCCGTATCAAACATCACAAGATGGTTTTTCCCGAGTGATGGTAGCAATCAATCCGGACATTATTGTGTTTGAAGAGGTCACGGGGAATAATAGCGAGGCGCAGGAGTTTGCCGATTGGCTTAATCACCATCTACCAACAAATGGGTGGGAAGTTCACCTAGGTCTTACAGCAGGTATTCGCACAATAGTTGCATCCCACCTTCCAATGTCAATGCAAGAAATCGATACGGTTCCGGAAAGTTCAACCCGAGGCGTCACGATGGCGTTGATTGATTTACCCGACCAGTTGTTTGCACGGGATGCATATATTCTTGGTGTCCATTTCAAATGTTGTAATTACGATGATGAAGACATCAGTCGTCAAAAGAGCGCCGACGCAATTGCGACATGGATGGGTGATGTTAGGTTTGCAGGAAACAATATCGATCTTCCATTTGGCACCCCGATGATACTTACTGGTGACATGAATTTAGTTGGTGGACCACAGCCAGAACTGACGCTAATTACAGGTGATGTGATTGAAGAAGCGGACTATTGCCCAGACGTTAAAGGAGATTGGGACAATTCAAATTTACTTGACCTTGTTCCAGTTGATCCAAATACTGGTGATGACTTTACTTGGCAAGGTAGCGATTGGTATGACCCAAGTAACCTTGATCGCATCATGGTGACCGACAGTGTATTGAATATCGGAAATAATTTTGTGTTTAACACCGACACAATGACATCCCAAGAACTAAAGCAACTCGGCGTCAATGCATCAGATACATTGCAATCCGTGACAAGTGATCACCTTCCAATTGTGATGGATTTCCAACCCTCTATTCAATCAAATTCTTGTGAAGGTGATGTAAATGGAGATGGTCAAATTGGGGTGTCAGACATTCTTGAAGTCATCGGAAACTGGGCACCAAGCGGTGGAGAGTGTTGTCCTGGTTGTGCAGGAGATGTTGATGGAAATTTAACAGTAGATGTATCCGACATTCTTTACCTAGTTGGGAACTGGGGCATCTGCCAGTAAATCATTTCTTCCAGAGCTGATTCAACAACTCCTGTGTTTCGCCACCTACTGCACCAGCCGAACCATCAGCAGGGGCATCAAAGCGTGCATCATCAAGAGAACCATCAAGTTCATTAAGCCACCTCTTTGTCGTTTGAAGAGCGAATGATGGTTTTTCTGCAAGCGACATTGCAAGTTCCTTTGCTTTTTGGAGAGCGGTTGCTTCATTTTCTTCAAGGTGCGTTAGCAACCCGAGTTCAATCGCTCTTCTACCGCTCACAATTTCTCCACTCATCACGAGCGCACGCGCTTGACCCTCACCCAACTTTTGAAAGAGTGTTGGAATCGTCACCGCCGGAGAAATTCCAATTTTGTGAACCGGATACCCATATTTGCCATCTCTGTTTCCAACCACAAAATCACATCCCGTTAAGAGTGCGCATCCGCCAGCAATAGCGGCACCTTGTGCTGCAACCACAACCGGGCAATGTAACCGCCGAAGAGAACGAATTAAAGCGCTTAGTCGTTTGATGTAGATTCCAAGCGTCGTAATTTCTTCGGCACATGTTTTCATATCAAAGCCAGAACAAAAAGTTGCACCCTCACCCAAAAGTAATACGCTGCGTGAATCAGCATCAATTGAATTCACCGCACTATCTATAGCATCAAACATTGCAATATCAAGCGCATTCCGTTTATCTGGATTATCTAGAGAAATGTAGCAGACACCATTTTCTTGGGTTGTGTGAACGTGTTCCATTTATCCAGCAACCCACAATCCGAACGAAATCCAGATCGCCATGACAACCATGACAATCGCAGTGTATCCAACAATATCTCTTGCACGAACGCCGGTAATCGCAAGAAGCGGCAACGCCCAAAACGGTTGCAACATGTTCGTAAGTTCATCGCCATACGCTACAGCCATGACCATTGTGCCGGGTGAAATGCCAGCTTGCAATCCGCTCTCAAGCGCAATCGGCGCTTGAATTGCCCATTGACCGCCACCACTTGGAACAAACAAATTCACAATGCCAGCAGAAATCATTGTGAGAATAGGAATTGTTTCTTGGGTCCCAACAGAAAGCAAAAGTTCTGTGAGTTGCCCCATGAGACCAGAAGCAACCATCATCGCCATGATGCCAGCGTACAGCGGGAACTGAATAATAATTCCAGCGCATCCCTTCGCACCTCGTGTGATTGCATTCATATAAGAAACCGGTGATCCATGCAACAACAACCCTATTCCAAGCATGAATAACGTAATTTCATTTAACCCAATCCGATCAGTACCAGAAACCCAGATGTAGCGCCAGAGTGCAATGATTAAAGGCACAGCAAGAAGCCATGCAATCACTGGAGAGTGATTTAACTTGTCTGGAATTGTTGCATTCTCAATTGTTTCATATTCGGGGGCTGGGTCAACACCAAACGAATCTATGCCACGAATATCTTCTTCGTTTTTGGGCGCAAGCAACATCAGAAGAATGGGAATGAGAATAAGCATACCCCCGCTGATAAAAAAGTTAAGCGATGAGCCGATGGAATCACTTAAGAGAATACTTGAAACATGATCAAGATATTCAACTGGAACAACTTTCGAAGCGCCTTCTAAAGTGGTCATCGAAAGAGGCGCAGAACCACTTAACCCACCATGCCACACAAGTAGACCGACGTAACCCGATGCAGCAATCAGCGGATAGTGTGCCTTAATTTTTCTTCTCTGAAGCGAAAATCCGACCTCTCTTGCAAGAAGTGCCCCAACAATTAAACCAAGCCCCCAGTTTAAAAGCCCACAAACACACGCAATAAAACCTACAAGTGCAGCAGCGGTAGCGGTACTCTTTGGGATGTCTGAGAGAACGTCAATGCACTTCTTTACAGAGCGAGTCGTCGCAAGCGCGTAACCCGTGACTAGTACTAGACACATCTGCATCGCAAACGCAAGCAATTTCCAAATGCCACTCTCGCTATCTCGCCATGAATCAAGAAGCGCGGTCGTGTTTGATTCGCCTTCAAAATTGCCAAACAGTAACGCCATGATTGCTGTAAACACAGTCAAGAGAATGGCAATCACGAAAGGATCTGGAACAACTCGTTCAAACACCTTGCTAATCGAAATTCCAAGTCTGCTCATGGCTAGCATGATACAACACTTATCTAAAAGATTATAAAAGAACAGAGCCGGCTAATCAGCCGACTCTGCACTATCAAGGAGGAGGAATGTGGGTTTCACCGTGAAACCCACAAGGAGTTATTCGCCATGCCACGAATCGGAATGGATGTCGTAAATCATTAAGGAATCCGCGGGCTCGGATGGCCCATTCGTTGAAATTCCAACATCAACAAACGTGGAAAAGATTTCAGTTTCAATTGGTCGGATTGAGATAACGCCGCTTTGTTCAAGGACCGCGTCAACAAGTCCTAAATCAGGTGGTGAAACAAAATCACCAAACACTGCACTTGCATATTGAGCAATTGCAGTTGCGACGAGGGCTAACGCGTCATCATATTCACGAACATGCGCTATTACACTTTCACCATCTTTTGTCGTGACAATCGATTGCATTCTAAAATCAGCACAAAGCGGTGAACCAGAGTGCTCAACTTGATGAACAATTGCTTTCGCGTCACCAAGTTCAACCGGACCATGCACACACGCAACCCACTGAGAATCACCACCACCCGAGAGGATGGTCGATTGTTCCAACATATCTTCCCGAGCGAGTGCCATCATTGCATCGCAAGGAGTGAGTGAGGAAATTTCGACGCACCATCCCTCGGTAGTTTCGGAGAGCTCGGCTCGCAAAGGGCATACAAGAGACGCCAATGAGGGTTCTTCGTTGTTCCAGTTGTTCGAATTTTGAATTGGAGTTGTCATAGTTGCTTTCGGTTCTTAGGGGCTTTAAAAAAAGCCCCGCTTTTTCTTGCGGGGCTTGTCGGGGTTTGTTTGAGTGTGTTTACTCAGGTTTTCCGATTTGCTCCCGCTTTGGGATTTACGATTCCTGTTCTGGTCATGTTCACTGCTGTCGTAAAGTTCGCTGTTGCGGCTTTCCAGTTGCCATGCAGACAACAACGACAAGCTGAAATAAGCAGTTGTAATGATGATTTTGATGCTCGAGTAGCTACTAAATGCCTCTTTTGAGACAATGCTGATTCGAACCGTTCTTTTCGAGAAATGTGTTTCATCCCTACCACTATGCGCTAAACTTGAAAATGGTCAACGAAATTCATAATTTTTTTTACTTTCGGGTACCATTTCACCATATATGCCAACAACTAAATTGATTCGTAACCTGCCAAGGATGAAAGAAATCGTCTCTGTTGCCGCAAAATTCGGCTTTGGAGAGGTATTACGTGGAACAAAACTCGGTGAATTCCTTGGAAAATTTAAACGTATAAAAGAGGTAGAGGACACCCCAGCACCCGTGCGTTTTCGACTTGCACTCGAAGCGCTTGGTCCAACCTTCATGAAATTAGGGCAGGTCCTTAGTATGCGACCTGATTTAATTCCACCAGATTGGTCTGAAGAACTCGCAAATTTGCAAGATAGTTGCCCACCAGTCTCTTGGGTCGAGATTTCAAAGGAATTGGTGAGGGAATACAAGGGTGGAATCGAAGGCACATTTTCTTCAGTTGAAGAAACGCCTATTGGGGACGGTTCGATGGCACAAGTGCACCGAGCAGTAACCAAAGAGGGAAAACACGTTGTTCTGAAAATTCTCCGCCCCAATATTGAGAAAATTGTGAAATCTGATGTGCAGGTACTTGAAGCGATTGCCATGATTTTGCATAAACATGGAACCAGTTTAGGGTTTGACCCTGAAGAAGTTATTGAAACGTTTTCAGAAGCGATTGAACACGAATTGGATCTTCGCCATGAAGCAGACAGTACGAAAATGTTAAAAGCGTTAACTGCTGATGAAACGGCAACCTTCCCAGAGGTGTATACAGACATTTCCACAAAACGAGTTCTTGCGATTGAAGAGATTCACGGTGTTGAACTGACCAAGTGGAAAGATGCGGGGTATACCCAAGAACAACGAGATAAAATTGTTGCTAACGGTGCACACGCTGTTGTGAAACAGACGTTGGAGATTGGCTTCTTTCACGCAGATCCTCATCCCGGAAACATTTTTGTTCTTGAAGAAGAAAAACTCTGTTTTATCGATTGCGGCATGACTGGTCGTGTTGAAGAATCAATGAGGAAAGACTTGGCGATGTTGCTGTATGGGGTTTCAATTCAAAACATCGACTATGTGACCAAAGCATTTTTGCAGTTGGGCGATGTCTCAATTGAGGATATTGATGAGAGAGAATTGCGAAAAGATTTAAGCGACTTTGTTGAACGGTTTACGTCAGGTCCATTAGGTGATGTAGATATGGGAAGTATGTTGACTGCGTTTATGGATGGGCTACGTAAGCACAAAGTGAAATGCCCTGGCGATTTAATTTTAATGATAAAAGCCCTCATCACGATCGAGGGAGTTGGCACGCAATTGTCACCTAATTTTAATTTGGTCGATTATGCAAAGCCAACGATTGAAAAACTCGTGAAATCACAACTGAGTTTTGGTGCGATTAAATCACGCACAGAGGCATCAGCGTTAATGTGGGCACAACTTGCAGAACGCCTTCCTGATGATGTTACGAGATTCCTTGATCGTATTCGAAGAAACCGCTTACGCGTTAATGTAGATATGGAATCAGTTGAACACATGACAGATGCCGTTGACCGATCTTCAAGGAATATTAGTTGGGCTTTAATCATTGCAGCTTTAATCGTTGGTTCATCGATTATGGTGCTTGCTAATCGCACTGATTCAATGGATATTCGCTCATTATTAGGGTTACTAGGGTATATTTTTGCAGGAACTCTTGGTGTGTGGAGAATTATTCAACACATGCGAGTTGGTAGATAAAGGAACAGTATGGAAGAATCAAACGATACAAAATCAACAAAGACAAATGCAGTTTCATCTGAACATCGAGGCGGAATTTGGTTGCCAGTTGTTTTGGCAGCAATCGGTGCAGGCGTTGTTTTATCAGGCATTTTTTCTGGAGCAACTGGATTGTATGGAGATGTCGGTGCAATAACATGGTCAGATGGATTTAATGAAGCAGGCAAAGAACTCTTTCGTTATGTGTTGTTTTCTTTACTATTGCTTGTAGCGTTCAGGATTTATTGTTGGAAAACACAAAGACCTTTCGGTAACATATTGCTAGCAGCACTGAGGGCACTTGCAGTGATTTCACTAGTGGAGGCAGTGCGAGTTGCACAAATTCCACACGGCGTGTTGCGAATGGTGCTTATTGTTGCTGCACAATACATCGTGTGTTCAATTGTTGTGTTTTCGTTGTTTGTGATGACAATTCGAGAGACCGTTCTTTTTGTGACGTGGTGTACAGCGGGAGCGGCACTCCTTTGGGCAGGAGCGCACATTGGCATCTGGATTACATAATTGCATTTCGTAACGCTTTCCCCTTGCAAAGAAACTACAACTCTACGATAGTGCACAGTATGGAACAGAACGCAGCGTCACTTGCAGGACAATTCATTGCATTTGATGGTCCAGATGGTTCTGGAAAAACAACTCAAATCAATCGGTTCGTTCAAAGGTACCAAGATGAGGGGCTGACTGTGCAGGAGGTCCGTGAACCGGGTGGTACGTCCATTGGTGAACAAATCAGAGAGATACTTCTGAGTCCCAAAAACGATGAGATGACCCCACTTAGTGAGATGTTGCTCTACATGGCAAGCAGGGCACAACTGGTCGAACAAGAGATTAAACCGGCTTTACAGCGTGGGGAATTGGTTGTAGCAGACCGGTTCGTCAGTGCGACGTTGGCATATCAGGGTACTGCTGGCGGAATACCGGTGGAATGGATTCAACAAGTTGCCGAAGTGGCAGTGGCAGGGTGTTGGCCCTCGTTGACCATTATTCTAGATGTCGACGACGAAACTGCGACGGGGCGCTTGAATCCACTGCTTGACCGGATGGAACTCAAAGGGAAGGAGTTTCACGCAAAAGTACGAGATGGATTCTTACAACAAGCCCAAATGTGGCCGGAAAGATACTGCGTCATTGATGGCTCAATGGATGAAAATACAGTAGAAAAGGCGGTTCTAGGTGCGGTTGAAACGTGGTTTTTTGGGGAAAAAACGGAAAAACTGAAGATTTCTTAAATCGTTGCTAAACAGAGACTTACATGCCTCAAAAGGGGTTGTTTCAAACAGAATCTAGCGAGATTCTGTGGTGAATTTGGGTCAACTGCCGATAAATGGGGAATCCCAAGGACCCGCGTTGTGGTCCAAATTTGTCAGGGATGGCTCATTGGCCACAACAGGCTGGGTTAGGAAACTAAGGAGATCTCTTATTATGAAAAATGCATTAGATACTATTAAAGCTTGGGCTTGGGGCTTCATTGACCTCATGCTGATTTTTATCGCTGTAGGGGTGTTAGTCCAAATCATCTTTGGTGATGCTTCGGGGTTCTGGGGTGGAATGGTAGGCCGCCTAATGGGTATGGTCACAGAATTTGGTAACGGTGGATTTGTTGGCTTAATCGCTCTCGTCATCGTTCTTTCACTATTCAATCGTCGTACTGCATAAAAGACGTTTGAACGCGAAGTAACTCTTCGTAACTCTGTCTCCCAAGTCCATGGAAGGAATTGGTGAAGGCAAAACCTGTCGAAAGACAGCATATGAATATCCAGCCGCAACTGCCCTCATCGGAGATGAGGGCAGTTGTTTTTTGCTCGGGTTCAACGTATCTATTGCCCGTTTGACTTGCTGCAACTCGTATTGCGACGTCGAACTGCATCGATGGGGCGCAAGGCCCCATCTGCTTCAGATATGTATTATTCCCACCTCAAAACGACTTTGCCGAATTGTTCCCCAGATTCAAGACGAGCGAATGCTTCGGAGGCATTCTTGGCATCGTGAACAGAATCGATTACCGGCTCTATTCCTGCGTGGAGCAATGAGATTACTTCTCGAAACTCATCCATATCGCCCATAGTAGAGCCGAGAACCGACAATTGATTCCAAAAAATGCGAGCAAGATCTGTGTTGGGTGATGCACCCGCTGTACAACCGCATGTGACA
>CAZRPZ010000002.1:0-18070 GCA_964602215.1 uncultured Isosphaeraceae bacterium
CGCATCAATGGTTGCTGTTCCAAAAGCAATGGAAGGAAAACCACGTGTTGTAGGGCTTCTTCTTGCAAAGGAATTGAAATATCTTGACGATGCAGTTTCAAATGCAACACGCCCGTTCGTAGCAGTGCTTGGTGGCGCAAAAGTGACCGACAAGATTGGAGCAATTCAATATCTATTAAATAAAGTAGACACTATTCTCGTCGGTGGTGCGATGGCATATACCTTTCTTCTCGCTTCAGGGAAAAGAGTTGGAAGTAGTCAAGTTGATCGAGCACGTGTAGATGATGCGAGAGATATGCTCGCTATTGCAAGTGAAAGTTCAACGGAATTAATCCTACCAGTTGATCATTTGTGTGCTCAACAACTTGTACATGGAACCCCAGTTCAGGAAGTAGTTGATATTCCAGCTGGCTGGATGGGAGTTGATATTGGTCTAAAAACGATAGAAATGTATACACATGTACTTCGGAACGCGAAGACCATCGTCTGGAATGGTCCGATGGGTGTATTTGAAATTGAACCATTTGATGTGGGAACAAGACAAATTGCAAAAGCAATTGCTCAAGCAACATCGAACGGCGCGGTGACGGTTGTTGGTGGAGGTGATACTGCGGCAGCAGTTTCGGTACTTGGGCTAGAGCAACAAATGACCCATATTTCCACAGGAGGGGGTGCTAGTATACAAATGCTTGAAGGAAAACCATTTTCTAGTGTCTTATTGCTTGATGATGCCGTATGATTGACCGTAACACATGAAAGAGTCAAAGGAGATTTCACGATGCGTACTAGAATTCTGATTATTACCGCCCTTTTTTCACTTCTATCATTTGAGTGTTTTGCTCAACGTGGTCGTGGACTTGAAGTCGGCTCGCAAGCTCCCGGACTCAATGTTGAATGGGTGAAGGGTACTTTCGATCCCGCAGAAGCTGAAGTGTATGTCGTGGAGTTTTGGGCAACGTGGTGTGCTCCATGTAGAAAGTCAATTCCTCATCTCACAAAACTTCAAGAAGAATTTGGCGATGAGGGTCTTACAATTGTCGGAGTATCTGTAGATCAAGATTCGGATGCCGTAGCACCATTTGTGCAAAAACAAGGCCCGAAAATGGAATATGTCATAGGCATCGATAACCGCCAAAGAACGTCGAGGCAGTGGATGGATGCAGCCGGAATTAAGGGAATTCCTGCAGCATTTATTGTTGATCGTCAGGGCATCATTCAGTTTATTGGCAACCCATTAGAAGAGAGATTTGAAGATATTTTGGTGAAAGTGATGTCAGGTCGCTACAACCTGAAAAAACAGGAAGAAGCACAACCCTCGATTAATGCTGCAGAGTCTTCACGAGCAGGCAACAGTTGGGCTGAAGCAACCAAAGCGTATGAAAATGCTATTGAAATCGACAAAATGGTTTTCGCTCATTTGTATATCGAAAACTTTAATATGTTGTTGATTGATAAAAATGATCCAACTGCTGCTTATGCGTACATCAACACCGTCATCCTTGAACGCGGTCCCGAAGATCCAGAGTTACTCACATGGATTGCAGAAAATATTGCGAACAACGATGCGATTCCAAAGAACAATAGGCGTATGGATATTGCGATGACATCAGCAAAGACTGCCCTCTCATTTGCAAGACGCAAAACAGATCCAATGTATATCTCAATGATTGCATTTGTTCATTTTAAAAATGGCAATATTGACGAAGCTGTTGAATGGCAACGTAAAGCATACTTTGCAGCGAAGGATAAAGATAAATCAGAATATAAATATGTTCTTGATAGTTATAGAAATCAACAACAGCATGTTGAAGTAGAGGGATAAACCCTCATGCAAACTCAAAGTGCAATGAGCATGATTACTACGCCACCGTCACTTCCGCTCGTCGCTCCATCGATTTTGTCTGCAGATTTTGCACATCTCGGTAATGAGTGTGAAAACGTTCTGCAGAACGGAGCAGATTTGTTGCATCTCGATGTCATGGATGGTCACTTTGTCCCGAACCTCACCATGGGTCCAGCACTTTGTAAGTCCTTGCGAGAGATGTTTCCCGACGTCTATCTAGATGTTCATTTGATGGTTGACACACCGTCTGCATACATTGAGTCTTTTGCCAATGCAGGTGCGAATTTATGTACAGGCCATGTCGAAGCAGTTGATGATCCATTTGAACTTGCAGAAGCAATTCGACATGCTGGGATGGATGCAGGTCTTGCAATCAATCCGCCAACAGATGTTGAAGAAATTCTTCCATACATTGATGCCTTTGACCTCATTCTTGTGATGAGTGTGAATCCGGGATTCTCAGGCCAATCATTTATCCCAGAAGTGTTGTCTAAGGTTGAAATAATTTCCAATCGTCTGCGACCCACACAGCGGCTACAAATGGATGGCGGTGTTGGTGTACAAACAGTCACTGCCTGTAGAGAAGCCGGCTGTGATGTGTTGGTTGCTGCATCAGCGATTTTTGGTTCAGATGACTATGGGCAAGCGATTGCTGTACTTCGAGGCCATTGACCGATACCCACTATCAAGACAATAGACTCTATGAAGAATAAAGAACAAACTCAACAGTGGGCGGATGAAGCGACATCGCCAGCAAAAAGAAGATCAATTCCAGAAGGTCTCTGGATGCGATGCGATGCTTGTAGTGCAATCTTGTTTCGTAGAAGTGTTGAGAATAACTTGTGGGTCTGTCCAGAATGCCAACGACATTTTAGAGTGAATGCTTCACAGCGAATCGAACAACTCGTTGATCCCGGAACATTCGAGGCCTTTGACGTACAACTTGCACCCGCAGATCCACTCGAGTTTGTTGATTTAAAGTCATACAAAGATCGCCTCGAACAAGCCCAAAAGAAATCGAAATCAAAAGATGCAATTCAAACAGGGTATGCATTCATCAAGGGCCGAAAAGTTGTGCTTGGTGCCATGGACTTTACATTCCTTGGTGGATCTATGGGAAGTGTTGTAGGCGAGAAAATAACTCGTGCAATTGAGCGAGCAGCAGATCAAGATTTACCACTCATCATTGTGTCTGCATCAGGCGGCGCTCGTATGATGGAGTCTGGTCTATCCCTAATGCAAATGGCAAAAACTGCTGCAGCACTTGCTCGGTTCGATGACATGGGTGGATTGTTTATCTCAGTTCTGACAGACCCTACAACTGGTGGTGTTACTGCGAGTTTTGCAATGCTTGGCGATATTATTCTTGCAGAGCCCAAGGCACTTATTGGTTTTGCAGGACCAAGAGTCATCCAACAAACGATTAAACAAGAATTGCCAGAGGGCTTTCAACGAGCGGAGTTTCTACTTGAATGTGGTTTTGTAGATTGTGTAGTTCCTCGCGATGAACTACGGAGTGAAATTTCAAGTTTGATTGATTACGCAGGAAAATAATGAAAACACCGGTGTTGGTTTTTATGGCAATTGCGTCAGCAGTTTGCATGCTGCTCTCAAGTGCACCGATTGGTTTAGGGTTTGGAATGGTGCTCTCTGTACTTTTCCTATTACTCATAGCATTGAAAGCACGATCAAATCGGAGCGCTTTTGTAATAGTTTATCTAACGCAAGTTCCACTTTGGCTTTGGCTACATTATTGGGTAATAGACGTCGCCTTGTTCGGATGGATAGGCATCGGACTATACATGTCAATCTGGGCACCACTATTTATCATTCTTGTACGAAAAGTGAATTCTTTGAATTGGATATCTCTGGTCTTTTCCGCTCCAATTATTTGGGTTGGACTTGAATGTTTAAGAGGCATTATTCTTTTTGACGGCTATCCGTGGTATCTCGCAGGAACAGGGCTTCTTGGTTCGCCACTTGTATCAATTGCCTCTGTAGGGAACGTTTGGCTTGCAAGTTTTCTCGTGGTGATGTACTCATCCGCAATTGCAACTGCAAGAAAGGTGCGGTGGTGGACTTGGACAGGGCTTACGGTTGTTTCTATAAGTTTCTTCATCTTCGGAATGAGTACACCGAAGAACCTTGGCCCTCGAATTGATATTACTGTCGTTCAAACAAACGTGTCGCAAGACAACAAACTTGGGTGGACGTGGGAGGAACAATTACGCGATGTTTCTCAAGCAATTCGTCTTACCTACGAAGCAGCACAGCAAAATGACAGAACACCTGCACTTGTTATTTGGCCAGAGACAATGTTGCCGGGTAGTGGTTTTGAAATTCATCGACTTGATTTTGGAATTTGGGATGAATCATTCACCCCGCATTGGTATTGGTCTTCAAAACTAAGAGAAGTTGCAAAAGAAATAAATACCCCCATTCTTCTTGGTTCACAAACATGGATTGATCTCAAAGTAATTGATGATGATGTAAAGCGTGTGTATGTTGAGCCGAAGATGCAATTCAATTCTGCTGTGCTTGTGCAACCCGATGGCTCGACTCAACGATACGACAAGTCATTTCTTACCCCATTTGGAGAACGCATACCGTACATTGACCAATTTCCAAAAGCGAAAGAATGGGTTCGTGAATTAGTAGGGGTTGAGATGCTATTTGACTTAAGTGCTGGAAGTGAACCAACTCGCTTTATATTGCCATGCTATAACGCTTTGAATCAGGACACAGAAATTACTTTTGTCACGCCAATATGTTTTGAAGATACTGTGCCAAGTGTGGTGCGTAACTTGGTCTGGGAGAATGGTCAGCGGAAAGCAGATGCAATTATCAATCTTAGTAATGATGGCTGGTTTGGGGACGACGACGGTGCTCGCTTGCAGCATGTGAGGGAAGCGAGAATGCGTTGTGTAGAAAATATGACTCCTATGATTCGTGCTGCGAATACTGGAAAGAGTTGTGTCATTGACCAATATGGAATTGTTGGAGAGAGCCAACTCTCGATTCGAGAAAGTGGCTTATTGCCTGCAAAGGTATTTGCGGGGATAGGATTACCAATCAGTCGATTTGTCGGTGACTGGGTCGCATGGATATGCTTCATTGGGAGTATCCTGCTCACAGTGAGTTCTTATAAACAACTTGGTAAAGGTACAGAAAATGAAATTGCTAGTTAGTGTGGTGATTGGAATCATGTTAAGTTCATGTGGACCAGATCCTATTGAACGAGCAAGCGAGTCGCCATGGAGTTCTAAAAACCAATCAGTGAAAACCATGGATGAAGTCGCATCGCCAACTCCAGTTCCGATGTTAGTTGATGGTGCCACTGTTCAAGAGAGCGCACTGTCTGTCCTTGCTCAAGCAACAGATTCAACAAATCCTCGGTTAAGAGCAAACGCAATCGAAGCACTGTCATATGCTCCGAATGTCATTGTAGAAAGAGCAGTGAGAGTTGGATTGGGTGATGAAAACAGGGGCGTTCGTTTCGTCGCAGCAATGATGATTGGAAAAAAACAATTATGTAATCTTTCCTTGTTGCTCGAGCCGTTACTCCTTGATGAATCTCAATCTGTTCAAGCAGCGGCTATGTATTCAATGGTGAAGTGTGGGGGCGTGGTTGATTTAAATCCTCTTGCAACGATGCTCAATAGTGATAACCCAGAACTTCGTGGGAACGCTGCGATGATATTAGGGAAACTTGGAAACACATCAGCAGTACAAATGATTCGTAATGCGTTGAAATCAACGCCTACTTCGATTTCTCCAATTCGAAGAAGACTCATTAATTTGCAAATGGCAGAAGCACTTGTTCTTCTTGGGGAACGCGAAGAGTTGGAAGTCATCCGAGCTGCAATTTTTAGTTCTTCACAAGAAGCTGAAGTGACTGCGATTGCATGTCAAATAGCTGGTCGACTACATGATCTTGAAGTGACATCTACACTTGAAAGTATCACGTTAACACCACAACGATATCCAGATGAAATTCGCCTTGTGGCTGCGACTGCACTCGCTGAAATTAATCCTACCCGCGTGCCTATGGAACCAGTTTTGCGATTCACCTCTAGTGATTCAGCGAACCTTCGTTCTCAGTGTGCCACGTGTTTAGGGGTGCAGGGGAACCAACTTAATTTGGGACCACTTGCGTTAATGATGGATGATTCCGACCCAATCGTACAAATTTCTGCTGCTGGAGCGGTTTTACGCATCAATAGCCGTGATTCACAGGGTGTTGTGGATTGACATATTGGCATGATGGGGGTACAAATGCCGAATATATCAGTGGCTGTAGGGTTCAGTATGGTTTTTCGTTGACTATGCTTCATGTCTTTCCCCCATACCACTGTGTTCAATGAGGTTTACTCGTGCATATTTTGACAAAAATTTTTATCGTACTCGTTACTCTCCTAGCTGTTGCGATGGTCCCCCTCGTGGCGACATACACAACTAACGAGAATAGTTATAGAGCAAAATTCCGCGCTGCGGATGATCAACAGAGAGTAGCAATGATTCGAGCAGGTGATGCAGAAACAGCGCTATTTGCTCAACGTGTTCAAATGCAAAACGAGATTGATTCTCGAGATGCCACAATTGGTACTCTTCGAACAGAACAATCAAATTTACGTTCCTCAAGGGAATCACTTCAAGCGCAAATTGGTCGAATAGAAGCACAACTTGCACAAAGTAACGCTAATCTTCAAGCACTTTCAAGTGCAAGTGAAGTCAATAGTGCCTTGAAGGAGAGGTTTGTAACTGAAAACTATACACTCAGAGATAATATTATTGATGCAGAACGCATGATTATGGATATGGAAGATGTTCTTGAAGATACTCGATTAGAACAACAAGGCGCATTGCGTGCGGAAAGAAAAGCACAAGAAGAACGCCATGATATGGAAGAACAATTAGATGCTATGCGTGTACAACTTCAAGCATACGAATCTAAGTATGGTAAATTAGAAACAGTTGTTACCGTCGATATGGGTATTGCTCCAGACAAGACGGTCTCCTCAACTGTTCTGACAGTTTCAAGAACGAATGACGATGTTCTCGTAGAAATCAATGCGGGTTCTCGTGATGGTGTTCAGAAGGGTTGGATAATGACGGTTGGTCAAGATGGCACATTTTTGGGGCGACTTCAAGTTGAACAGGTTGATATCAACCGATCAATTGGTCGTGTGACGTTGGAAGACCCATCCAGAGGGTTAGTTGTTCCGGGCTCATCGGTCTATGCAGTGAAGGGTCGGAATTGAACAATGACGCAGTTTGAGACCTCGACAGCAACCAGAAACGCCATTCCGGATGTCTTTACAGTCCTCCTTGTTGTGGCAACATTGTTGCTTGCTGGGGGAGTTGCTTGGATGTTTTTGGTGAACTCAGAACACTCAAAACTCACAGATCGCTCCGAGGGTGGCCCCTTGGCTCTCATTGATCAACAATGAAGAGTAAATCTGTTTCCTCATTTTCCCGTATCATCCTAGAAATGACCCTTCGAATTGTTCGAGGTTGGGTGTTGTAATGAGGAGCGAATAAAAGTGTTTGACAAGTTACTTAGTTGGTTTAGTGTTGATATGGGGATTGATCTTGGGACGTGTAACACTCTTGTTTGCGTCCGAGGAGAAGGGATTGTGCTTAACGAGCCCTCTGTTGTTGCTGTTAAACGAGGCACGAACCGTGTACTGAATAACGGAAATGCTGTTGGGTACAGTGCGAAAGAGATGCTCGGCAAAACACCGGGTTCAATAACCGCTATTCGACCCTTAAAAGATGGAGTGATTAGTGACTTTCAAATTACAGAAGCGATGCTCAGTTATTTCATTCGAAAAGTGAGTGGTCGCGGGCGAGTGATTGGCCCGAGGGTTGTCATTGCAGTTCCTTCTGGAATCACGGCGGTTGAAAAACGCGCAGTCCTAGACTCTGCAGAACGTGCAGGAGCAAGACGAGTGTATCTTGTAGAAGAACCAATGGCTGCTGGAATTGGTGCAGGGCTACCGATTGTTGAGCCAACGGCTTCGATGATTGTTGATATTGGTGGCGGCACAACTGAAGTTGCAATTATGTCACTTGGTGATATTGCAACCTGCGAATCGATTCGGGTTGCAGGGGATGATCTTGATGAGGCAATCATCGGGTATATGAAAAAAGAACACAATCTGACGATTGGCGAACAAACTGCTGAACGGATAAAAATTGAAGTAGGTTCAGCATCGCCGATGGAGAAAGAGACAAAAATTGATGTTCGTGGGCGAGATAATATTACTGGAATGCCTGATAAGAAATCAGTCAAGAGTGAAGAAATTCGTGAAGCGATGTCCAAGCCAATTAAAGATATTATCGAAGTAGTTAAACGAACACTTGAACGGGCTGAACCAGAACTTTCAGCCGATCTTGTTGAAAACGGCATCTACATTGCTGGTGGAGGGGCTGAACTTCGAGGAATTGACACCGTTATATCTGAAGCAACAGGGCTTGATGTAACGATTGCAGATGACCCACTTACTTGTGTTGCTAAGGGGACTAGTATTTATCTCGATAATCTTGAACTTTGGAAAGCCGTGTTAGAATCAGATATGGATGATTAGTGACTGGTTCTGAGTTGTCGCACCTTGAGCAGTTACGGAAAAACTCGTAAAAGCACCAATGTCTTACCGATTGCAATAGGCATTACTATAATTTTGTCACTGTCACCCGCCAGTTGGCTTGGATGGACAACTGATCTTGCTGATCTTGTTCGTGTTCCTGTAACACCTTTTTCACACGTGGGCATAATGGTTACTTCTTGGGTTCGACCTGCCATTGATCCATCAGACTTACCTACTGATGAGCAGGAACGTAATGATTTAGCAATCGCCGAACGAGATCATTACAGGAAACTTTGGACGGCTCAGATGCTACGAGCAACTGAACTTGCAGACCAACTTCGTGAAATACAATCCCTGCCAAACTCTGCTCTGCGAAATCCTCTGCCACCCATGATTGTTCAGATTGATATCACTGGTAGGGATTCAAGTAATATCGCAGGATTATTAGAATTAAAGATTATTCGAGGAACTTCAGATCGAATTCGCGTTGGAGATATTGCAGTCATTGGACAAGATATTGTTGGAAGGATATCGAGGGTAGGAATGACACGAGCGGAATTGATTCCGACGAACCATAACGATATTGGTTTAACTCGAGCAGCAATCATTCCTTCGCATCCTTCTAATCAAAGACCTCCTCTCCTTGCTGAGGTTATTTTACAAAGCACAGGAGAAGCTTCGATGATCGCTGAAGTTCCAGCGACAAGTGGTGTTCAAACCGGTGATCTTGTTCAGTTAGATGATTCATCATGGCCTAGTGTAGGGGCAGGTCTAACTCTTGGAGTTGTTACCGATGTTATTCAACTTGACGAAGCGCCATTAAGGCAACGAGTGCTCATTTCACCTAGAAGAAGAGCCCGCGATGTTTCCCGAGTTGTTGTGCTTGGTACAGGCGAGGGGGAAAGCCAATGAGGGCACTTGTACTCATCATCACGACAATCTTTGCTCTTGCATTTGATTCAAGTTTAGGTGGCATCTTTACACTTCGTTCAGTTGGTTCAATTACACCTCTTGCAATGCCAATACTAGTAGTATTCATTGCTTTGTTTGCACCTGAGACGATAGCGATTTTAGTCGCGCTTCTTCTGGGTGCACTTGTTGACTTATCACCCGGACATGGAGTACTCGCGGGAGGAACGCACCTTATCGGTCCCCACGCGTTAGGATATGCTGTGACTACCATATTGGTCTTAAAAATTCGTAATGTTGTATTCAGACGGAAGGTCTTTACAATAGCAGTATTGACAGCGGGTGCGGTAGTTACAACAGGAGCAACAGAAGCCCTTGTATTGCTTGTCAGAGGACTTTTACCTTGGACTCCCTCGGTTTCTGGTGGAGGTTTTGGCGATTTAATAAAACTGTTCGGTACAGCGATCTATTCAGGACTGTTAGCCGTACCACTAGGATGGTGCCTATTGGCAACAATTGGGTTGTGGAAATTCCACTCCCCAACTGGTCGAAGAGCGACATGGAGATGAAACGTCGATGAAAGAGTGGTTTATTGAAGACAAGTGCCTTTCTGGGTTAGCACCTCTATGTGATCTCCGTGCGACTTTCGAACAGCGTACGGGAGGGTTGACAACACTTCAGCGTTTAACAGAACAAATGGGTTGTGCTCCATCCGGTTTTTTATGCAACGATGATTTGAGAGCTGCGATGATTTCTACTCGCACGGGATTGCCTCACGTCACTGACAAAGTAGCAACGACTGTTGATCACCCCACAATCGAATCCACGTGGGATATTCTAAATCACCTACCATCGCTTCTTGAACAGGACTTGCAACATGCTGAGCCACTTTCTAATCAATATGGAACTCAAAGTTTTGGAGATTGCCGAATTGACATTCATCCAAGTGCGACAGTCCTACTAGGTGCTGTTCTGGATTCAAGTCAAGGCGCGATTCGAATAGAAGAAGGCGCAGTAATACATCCGAATGCAGTTTTAGTTGGACCTTGTTGGATTGGAAAAAATACTAGAGTGTTTGAACATGCTCTGATCAAAATGAATACTTCAATTGGTCCTTCATGCAAAGTGAGTGGTGAAATTGGCGGAACAATTTTTCAAGGATTCTCAAATAAATGCCATGCAGGACATCTTGGTGACAGTGTTGTTGGAGAGTGGGTAAACTTTGGTGCTGGAACCACAAATTCAAATCTGCTTAATACGTATGGTGAAGTCATTCTGACCGATCTTGATGGGAAGAGGCATAAAACAGGAAGGCAATATGTTGGTTGTTTCGTAGGCGACCATGTGAAGTTTGCTATCGAATCGAGAATTATGACTGGTTCTATTTTGGGAACTGGAGCAATGGTTGCAAGTTCCTCACCTGCTCCTTCGCCAACGCCACGTTTTGCTTGGGTCACTGATGGTGGACAACGTTCATATCAGATAGAAAAGTTTCTTGATGTAGCAAGAACAGTGATGAAGCGACGAAATCAAGAACTCGATAGCTCAACTGAAGCGGTCATTCGAAATCTGGCAAGCCAGTAATGTCTTCTCTCTATATCATCGATGGGCACGCACAGTTTTTTCGGGCGTATTATGCAATCAGAACACCAATGAGTACTCCTGTTACTGGTGACCCGACAAACATGGTGTATGGTTTTACTTCAATGTTATTAAAACTACTTCGTGAAGAAAAACCAGATCACATTGCGGTTGTTATTGATGTTGCAAGTGATCAAGAAACATTTCGAAGTGAAATTGATCCAGAGTACAAAGCCAATCGCGAAGAAGCCCCTGATGATTTTGGTGACCAAGTGGATAAATGTTTAGACGTTCTTGAGGTGCTTGAGATTCCAGTACTTGGTGAGCCAGTCGTTGAGGCAGATGATGTGATTGCTTCACTTGTCAAACGGATGCGGTCGGAACAACCGGAGCTAGACATTAGAATTATTTCACGCGATAAAGATTTAACTCAACTTATTGATGAACATGTTGAACTGTTCGATGCCCACAAGGGAACAACCGTAATGCCTGATGATGTGTTCAAAACTCCAGATATGGGAGTTGAGCCAGCAATGGTGGGGGACATTCTCGCACTGATGGGTGACACTAGTGATAACATTCAAGGCGTTCCAGGTATTGGACCCAAGACTGCTGCCAAACTCATCATGGAATTCGGCTCGATCGACGGTATTTTTAAAAATATTGAGAGTATCAAGGGGAAACGCAAGGAAAATCTACTTGCAAGTCGTGACATATTAAAAATAAGCAGGGAACTCGTCACTTTGAGAGAAGACGTTGCGTTCGAGTTTGATTTAGAAGAAACCGAATTAGACCCTTCAACTTGGGATGTTAAGCGGATAACAACACTATTCAAAGAACTTGGTTTTAATCGTTTTCCTGAAGATGTAAAACGTTTAACTCAAAGCGAGATGAGCGAAGCAAAGAAGCCAAAAACGATCGCGTCCTCAACAATTACCGGTGGCCTGTTTGACATGGGACCAGACCGAGACCACCACGCATACCATGCAGGGTACGAGTTGATTGATACAACTGCGAAACTTGATTCACTTATCGAAAAGTGTAGTAACGCTGACATCATTGCAATCGATACAGAAACGACAGGGCTTAACCCAATGACTGCAAAGTTATGTGGAATCTCAATTTCTCTTGGAGAGGGGGATGGTTCATACATTCCAACGATGTGCCCAGAAGATCATCTGCCTCAAGGTGAAGTCGTCAAAGCTGTACGAACCCTATTTGAAAACGAGTCTATTGCAAAGATCGGGCATAACATCAAGTACGACCTTGTTGTTCTTGAAAATGTTGGGATTACTGTCAAGGGGACGTTACACGACACACTTATTGCTGCATGGATTATTGATGCATCTCGTTCTGGGTATTCGATGGACGCGGTTGCCCTCGGAACTTTAGGATACGAATGTATTTCTATTAAGGAATTGATTGGTGTTGGAAAATCCCAAACTTCTTTTGACAAAGTTTCGCTCATAGATGCATGCCCGTATGCTGCTGAAGATGTTGATATTACTTTCAGGTTGTGGAATCAGTTTGCACCCCAAATTCAGGAAAAAAATTTACAGCAATTGTACGAAGAGGTTGAAATGCCACTCGTCAGGGTGCTTGCTGCTATGCGCATTGCTGGTGTTAAGGTTGATCCGGATGAATTGAATCGACAAAAAGAATTAATTTCATCTCGTATTGACGAACTTCAAAAAGAGATTGGGTATGCATCGCCATACCCATTCAATCCTGATTCACCCAAACAATTGTCTGAGGTGCTATTTAATGATTCCCCAGGACTTGGAATCAAACCAATCAAAAAAGGCAAATCGTTTCATTCTACGGATGTCGAAGTGTTAGAAAAGTTAACGAATGATCCTGATGTTACATCTGAATTACCTTCTTTAATACTTGAGTACAGAAAATTAACGAAGTTAGTGAATACCTATTTGGTATCCCTTGCTGAAGCGATAAATCCTGTTACTGGTCGTATCCACGCTTCATTCAACCAGACTGGGACATCGACTGGGCGGCTGAGTAGTAGCGATCCTAATTTGCAGAATATTCCTATTCGCTCAGAAATTGGTAGAGAAATTAGAAGAGCGTTTATTCCAGAAAAGGGGAACGTTTTTGTTGCCGCAGATTATTCTCAAGTTGAATTGCGAATGCTTGCGCATCTAAGTGGTGACGAAGCATTGTTGCAAGCGTTTAGAGAAGGGAAGGATATTCATAAGGCAGTAGCCTCAGAGGTGTTTGGAACGGTAATTGAAGAGGTGTCAGATGAACAACGATCCGCAGCGAAAGCCGTGAATTTTGGCATTGTGTATGGAATTACAAGGTGGGGACTTGCTCGTCAGTTGAAATGCGATCCTCAAAGAGCATCTCAAATCATTGACGAATATAAAAACCGATTCGCTGGAATAGATACATTTCTTGAAAAATGTATTGAGCAGGCAAAAGAATTTGATTTTGTTGAGACCATCAAACGTCGAAGGCGTCCAATTCGTGGAATTCACGCATCGAATCAACAACAAAGAGCACTTGCTGAGCGTGTTGCAATCAATAGTGTTGTGCAGGGGAGTGCTGCAGATTTAATTAAAGTCGCAATGAGTAACGTACACCTTGAACTAACTGCGTCATTCCCTGGCTCTCGTTTATTGCTCCAGATTCACGATGAACTTGTTGTCGAAACACCCAAATCAAACTCCCCCGAAGTTCTTGACCTATTGGTTGAGGTAATGGAATCTGCGATGAACCTCGATGTGCCAATTGTTGCGGATGCTTCTATCGGCTCCAATTGGTACGAGTGCAAGTAACAACTAGCGCGTTTCGGCTCTGAGCGCGTTTCGGCTCTGAGCCAAGCGGCTAGCGCACCTTGGCTCTGAGCCGAGGCATGCCTTTTTTCGTTCGAAGAAAAACCGTATCCCCTTTACTCGCGAAAAACAATGGTTTTCTTGAGAATTAACACGACGATTCGATCTTCGGCTTCTGGCTCAGAGCCAAAGTGCGCTTTTTCTCCGTGGGTAGAGATATCTCTATGAAGAAAAAGCGAGGCGGACGGGACTCGACACTTTTTCCATGACTATCGTCATGGAAAAACTGCGAAAGGCCCAGAAGGGCGAAGCCCAATGTTGCATTGCTTTGCAATGCAAGTTCGCCGAGTAACTAAAAAACACCTGCTTGCAGGTGTTTTTCAAAGCGAGGCGGACGGGACTCGAACCCGCAACAACCGGCTCGACAGGCCGGTACTCTAACCAATTGAGCTACCGCCCCGAGTTTGAAGGCGAATTCTAGCATGGACTGCTGCGTGGTCAAGGGGGTGTAATTCACCATTATTCGATGTCAGAGTATGTGAATAGAGCTATTGATACGTCTCCAATGTGTCGATTCACAAATCTCAGAATACGAATCAATCAAATTACAACAAATGAGCCATGTACATCAATTGATTCCTAAATTGCCTAAAGTGACGGGTTTTATATTGGTAGACCGATTCCTACTCAAAAGCTGAATAAATGCAGTTTATTCACATTTTAAACTGGTATTTTTTCGAAAATTCAGTACTCTTATGTGGTTAAGGGGATTATTTCTTGGTTGAGGCATATTTGCTCGCAACCATTTTTGTAAAGAGAGCGAATGCTTATATATATGCATTTATACATGGCTCCACGGTGGGGTCGAGGAATTATCAGGAGAAATTCATGTCTTTCAAAACTCATTTCAGCGCTTCTTGTTTAACCTTGGTTCTGGCAACAACAGCATTCAGTTCAATCGAATCAACCTCTGTTGAACGACCAATCGATAGAGCAATAAATAATGAACTAAATCTTACACATAGTTGGAACGCGAAGATACGGATTTCTTCAACTCCAGAGCAATCGATACGAGTGTCAATTCCGCTGGATGGGATGAATTACACTCTTGCTCTTGAGCCATACTCAATACGTTCAGACTCCTATCAAGTTCTCATGCAAGATGATGATGGAAATCTATACGAGGTTCCAGCAGGACCCATTCGTACGATGCGTGGTTCGATTGAAGAACTAGGGGGCAGTATTGTTGCTGGTTCTTTAATGGAAGATGGTTTATACGCTCGAATACGATTGGATGATGGCAAAGAATACTGGATGGAACCAATCGGGGATAAAATTGATTCCTCAACTCCTAACATTTACGCGTTTTACAGAACCGATGACATCATCCCATCCGGAGGAACTTGTGCAGCTGAAGACCACATGGACGTTGCAAACGTTCTTCGAATGCAAGCAAATTACAAACAAGAAAGAAATTATAGAGGAACAATTATTTGCACAGCAGAACTTGGTGTAGATACAGACTATGAGTACTACCAAGACTGGGGCAGTCAAACAGAATCTCGAATAAATCAAGTCATCAATAGCGTGAATGTTCAATATGAAGATGAGGTCCAACTGTCGCATGAAATTACGACGATTATCGTCCGTTCAAGTTCAGATGATCCTTACAACACTTCTAACGCATCCGCAATGCTTGACGAATTTGCAAACGAATGGAATTACAACCAATCAGGTATTTCACGTGATGTAGCACATTTATTTACCGGAAAAAACACTGGCTCAACAATTGGGATTGCTTGGTTGGGTGTTGTTTGTTACTCTGGCTCTAATTATAGTTTGGTTCAATCAGATTGTTGTGGAAGTTTCGGCTGCGCAACAGATTTGTCAGCACATGAGCTAGGACACAACTGGGGTGCAGGTCATGTTGAAAACCCAGCGTACAACACAATGTACCCTTCAATTCAGTGTGCGAATTTGTTCGCAGATAGTTCCATCAGTGTAATTACTTCGTATGCCAATTCGATTAGTTGTTTAACATGTGAAAACCAAGCACCAGTTGGTGCTTGCTGTATTAGTGGAAGTCAATGTCTTGAATTACATCAAGTAAATTGTGAAGGTGGCAATGGAACATGGCAAGGTGGAGGCACGACGTGTGCTACTGTGAATTGTGCTGATCCTGAAGGCGCATGTTGCGTTGGCGGATCGTGCGTTGTATACACTGAACAAGACTGTAGCTCAACTGGTGGATCCTATGCAGGGGATGGCTCAGATTGTGGAACAACGAGTTGTACGACAGGCGCTTGCTGTGTTGGGACTGATTGTTATTTAACACTACAAGCGGATTGTTCGGGCAATTGGTATGGCGACAACTCAAATTGTCAAGATGTAACGTGTGGTGTTGGCGCAGATCAACTAAATTATGAACTCCGTACATGGTCACGTAGCGACGGGCAACCAATGGAGACCTACGACCTTTACTTCCCAAGTACTGACCCCAACACAAAGATGGTTTCAGTCTTCGGTGAAGATGCAGACTTTCTTCATATGAGAGCGTTAACGAACGCTGAATTTGATGGCACTGCCACTCAGTCACTCTTCCACCAGTCACCATATGGTGCAGATTTACCACACGACCGAGCGCTTGATCCGATTCTTGGTGATGACGTAGTGTATGATTCCTATGTAACAGTTGGGTCAGATGATGCTGCTGTTGGGGTTCCGATTATGCTCGGATTCGATAGTGATGGATTCGCTACGGGTCATGTGATGATGTCAAACGGTGTTTGGTTTGTAACTCCTGACGATCCAATTGCAACAATTGGTGCGGGTACAGCATTGGGTCACCGTCTTGTAAGCCTGACAGTTGAAGAAGGAGAAGGGGTTGAAGTGACAACGAATATTCAATGGTTCGATGGAACTGGTGACGTGCATGAAAACCGCAACATTGATTGGAATAACTTTGGTCTTGGTGGTGGTAACGACTGTCCAACCGATATTGATGGCTCAGGCACAACCGATGTGAGTGATCTTCTAGCGATGATTGGAGACTGGGGAGCATGTAGTGGCTGTGCAACTGACATTAATGACGATGGCGTAGTGAATGTCTCTGACCTGCTAGAGGCCATTGGTGCTTGGGGTCCCTGTCAGTAACTCCATCAGGTTCCAATTAACAATGTTTCTCAAGACCCTCGTCCAATCGGACGGGGGTCTTTTTTCTTGTTACCGTACCGTAAACAATGCCTACCCTCAGCGTCATCCTCATTACAAAAAACGAAGAAGCAGACCTTCCAGCTTGTTTGGGAAGTGTTGCATTTGCGGATGAGATAATAATTGTAGATAATGGAAGTACTGACCGAACTTCTGAAGTAGCGAAAGAATATGAAGTAAACTTTTTTACTGAAGAATGGCATGGTTTTGGGCCACAAAAGAATATTGCTCTGAGTAAGGCATCGTGTGAGTGGGTGTTCTCGATTGATGCAGATGAAGTTGTTCCAAGTAAACTAGCTGGGGAGATCCAAAAAACAATCGAAAATCCAGTAAACGATGGCTATGAAATTCCCCGCGTAACCACATTCTGTGGCAAAAAAGTTCGCTTCGGTGATTGGGGGCGAGATAAAGTGTTGCGATTATTTAAACGTGGGCGTGGAGAGTTCACAAATGATCAATTACATGAACGAGTCATTGTAAGAGGCGTGACTGGGCAATTGAAACATTCAATGATTCATAATAGTGTGACATCCGTTGAAGATGCAAAAGAAAAAATGGTGTCATACGCAACCATCAGTGCCAAGGGAAGAAAAGGATCAGTGCCAAAAGCAATCAGTCGTAGTTTTTGGACGTTTTTCCGAAGTTACATTTTGTTGTTCGGTTGGCTTGATGGATGGACGGGCTTTCGGGTTGCTCAACTTTGCGCCAAAGGGACATATCTTCGTTATACCTTCTCAAAGAAACCATGACATCACCGACTACAGTTGCATATTTTCTTGTCGTTGGTGTATGTATTTCTGCATTTTTGATGCGAAATAACAAATCCCGTTGGGCTGGAATTCTGTTGGGGATTGGGTTGCAAATGTTGATTACAGTACCAATTGCGATTATGCAACTGACTGGCTTGGTTTGGAAAAGTTGGTCAATCGATACTGCTGAAGCGATTGAAGTGTTTCCGCTGTCGATGCTTTTTGATATGGCTGGCTGGTCAGTCATCACTCCTTTTGAATGGCTCGTACCAAAGCGTCAAACATGGGTATTTAGTAATTTGAGTGAGTTTGGGGTGCTTTGGATATCGAAGGTGGTACTTGTTGCAGTTCTTATTGCATGGAGAAGAGAACGCGCAAACACTCTCTGGAACTGGT
>CAZRPZ010000003.1:0-7652 GCA_964602215.1 uncultured Isosphaeraceae bacterium
AATCTCGACTGCAATTGTACTTATATATACTTGATGTTACGGTCTGCCGCCACCATCACTACCGCCTCCACCATGTACTCCGCCATTACGGAAATGATCGCGAATTGCTTCACGTTCACTTTCGCTCAGTGTACCATCGCCGTCTTTATCAAATTGTTTCATAAATTCTTCGCGTCCCCCCTCAAATCCCCGGTCATTTCCTCGGCGATCATCTCGATTCGCATTTCGGTCACCACCACGGTCTGAACGCCGTTGTTCACGAGTTTCCAGTCCACCTAGTGATTCAATTTGCTCCTCTGTCAAAAGTAATCGCAATTGCTCAAGAAAATTATTTTCAATCGTCCTACGATCATCTTCAGCTTTTTGAATAGGACTTTCAACTCGTTCTGAAGAACCACCAGTCATTCGTGATGCAAAACGATTCATCCTATCAAGTTGTTCTTGGGATTCCCAGCGATGTGTGGCTTCTAGAACTTGCTCATTTGCATATACAATCTCGATGACCATCGAATCATATAAATCCATTATTGCTTGTAAAATTTCAGGCTCTAAACCTTCCAATTCCATCGCTGCTTTATATGCACGATCAGTTCTTGTTGGTCTAAAGATTCTAGGATAACCACGTTCCTTCGCGTAGGCATCGAATTGAACTGACTGATTCTCTGGGAGCAAAAGCACGATGTTCTCTACTGCAGAGTCATTTATGTCACGAACTGCTTCAGCCAATTTCGCCTGCACTTTCATCACTTCAAGAGCTGAATTTGTATCCATCGTCCTCATCGATGCCATCATTGACCCTTGATTTTCTACCATGTGATCATCTCGGGCAGTTAGCGCTGATGTTATGGTTACATCCCACTCTTGCAAAACTGGAACTAATTCTACAAGCACAGAGTCTTCAAATTCTTGCTGTTCAACTAACCCCATTACGTCAACTGTTTCCCCACTCAGTCGACCACGAGGAAGTAGACGATCACGTATGAATTGTCGTTGAAGTGAAGGCCATAAAACTTGTTGCTCATCAGTCAAGATTGCAACAAGATCTCCTTCAAATTCATTTCGCATTTTTCGCTTGAGACGCAACTGCTCTTGCAAAAGGAGGGCAATTTCTTCAAAAGCTGCTTGCCTTTCAGGTGATTGCCACTGCTCAACTCTAACTTCGTTCATTTCTTCACGAATTGAATCTAATTCTGAGTTTAGACGATCTTGTAACTCTTTCATTCCTTCTTCATCACCTAAATTTCGAACTGAATCAAGTTTGTCTCGTAATTCGCGTGAACGGTCTCGAAGTTCTTGTGTCTTTTGTCTAGAAGGATCGTCTTCATTTCCACGCATTGAACCAAAAGACATGCTCATGCTCTGACGACTAGCATCTGAAGCTTCTCGGAATGACTCATCGTAATCACGCAAAATTTGTTCAACTATAATTGTTTGCTCATCTCTTAATTCCAAACCTAATTGGAATCGTTGTAAATCACGAAGCAGGTAATCAGGTGACATGCCACCAGCTGACATCATATTTGTAAAACCGCCACCTCTGCGACCACCAGAATCTGGCTGTGCAAAAACAGGGCTCGAAATAACCATAAGTGCCGTTATCGCAGAGATTTGTAATGTTCGAAGAGAAGTAAATATCATCGTTGTAGCTCCTAATTTAGTTAGTAAACAGTTCAAGTGTAAACGAACTTTCAATGTCTTTATGGCAAAAAAATAGACTATTAAGCAATTTTCTGCCTAAATTATATACGCAAAATGCCTTTATAGTGATGTACAAGAGGTTTATCAGCTGCTAACCGTACAGTGATTAGATCTAAACGTAAATCACAATTGTGCCTCAGTGCATGTGGATTCACTTTTCTAGCAACTCTACACATTGCCTTCCTCTTTCGTTGAGTCAGTGTTGATTCTGGGTTCCCATCGAGTTGCGATGTGGAACGGACTTCGATAATTGCTAGAATTGATTCGTCCGGACTTACTGCCAAAATATCAAGTTCATCGATTCCAAATTTAACGTTCTTCGCTACTATTCTCCAGCCATTTGTCTTTAAAAATGCACGAGCAATTTTCTCGCCTGCAGAACCAATCCTCTTTTGATTATCGTTGATATCTACGAACTGCAATGTTCGTAACGCGATCAGCCATAGCCTTAACTTCTTTAAGACTCCCCTCACCCCATAACTTTTCAACATATCGGTTTACCTCGCGGTGAAACTGCACGTTTCGCAAAACATCGGAAAGTGCTATTTGCACTCTTGGGTTATACAATGATATAGGTTGTTGAACTTCGAGTACTGCTACCCACATCAAGTCTGAGCCAAACTCAAATGGATCTGGAATATCACCAACACGAACGCCTACTAAATGAGATTTGATTCGTTCCCCAACTTTTATATCCTCAATTCCATCCAAACCCATTTTAAATGTACGCCAGACGCCCCCATTTTCTACTTCCACCCCTTCAGCAACTCTTTGAAAAGAATGACCCTCTATAAATGCTTTTTTCACTTCATCAACCCGAGGATCTTCTATTGGTAAACGAATCATTCCCAACGTAACAGTACCACGAGCAACTTCTATATTACCAAGGGCAACTGGCGGGCTACTTCGAAGTTGAGCAACAACATTGGCAGTCCGTTCTTCGTCTTCGATTTCATTGAGTACTGGGTCACCAAGGGAAATTTGTTCAAATTCTCGTTGTATATCGCGCCATGTAATATTAATATTTGGCCAAATTTTTTGTCTATACAATGCATCGATTAAAATTTGATCGCGTTGCAATTCCAGAAATTTCTCAACCGAAAGCCCCGCTTGTTCAGCAAGGATTTGTCTTAACTGGGTCTGACTTCCACCTTGTGATGAAACTAGATCGTCTCGCATTTGACCGACAATTGAAAGAAGTCCGTACGATTGCTCTTCAGACATCCCGCTAAGTGCTTCGGATAAAAGTAGATCTGTAATAACCAGTTCATACAACCGACCGCCACGTACAATTATTCCCATTTGTTCTTCTTCTGAATACAGGTAACTTCTAGTCATATCAGAAAATTCGGACCTGCTCACATTTTCTGCTATAGCAGCGATTCTGTCTGCGATAGGCTCTAAAACTTTATTCGCATACACAGGCCGGCCGTTCACTTGACCAACCAACGCTTCAACAGTCATTGGAATTCCTACAGCCTTCGGAATCATCACCTCATCAAACTCTTCGATTTCAGCGAGTGCCTCTTCAATAAGAATTGTCTCGACAACAATCTCAGCTTCAGCACCTTCTTCTGCAAGTACTGAAATGTCAGCATGCTCGGGTGTCGTAGGTATTGGTTCACCTACAAAATCAAGAGGTTGAATGTAATGAACTTCCTCAGTAAGGACCGCAAGTTGGCTTGTACACCCTGACAGAAAGGCAATTCCAAGAATTGCAATAGATCGATCAAACATAACACCATTGTAAGGTACGAAGTCACATATACTGCACTCTTACGAAATTTCTCTTGCACCTTTTTTTTGGAGATTCAAATGACAGAAGATTCCACCCCAGAAATTCAAATTGACAATGACTGGAAAGCTGAAGCACAAGCTGAAAAAGATCGCCTATCCGAGGCCGAAAAAAAAGTTGAAGAAAAGGCAGAAGCTCGCAAAATGCCCGAACCCAACTTTAGGGGATTATTAGGAATTCTCGCATCCCAAGCGTTGATGGGACTAGGTATGCACCAAGATCCCTCTGGAAAAGGTGTCATGGTCGATCTTGATGGGTCAAAATTCGCGATTGATTTGCTCGAAATGATCAATAAAAAAACAGAAGGCAACCTCACCGAGGAAGAATCAACTGAGATAACCCAACTGATTACAGAACTCCAAAACCGCTTTGTTCAAATTGCTCAACTCGTTGCTGCTCAAGTACAAGAAGGTGGAGTTGCTCCGACTGCTGAAGGCACAGCCGAACACGCTTCCGGCATCATTGATCCAACTGCTTAATTAAATATGCCAACAATTTTTACTCCGAGTACAACTCAGAGGTTGACTATTATGATTTTAGAGCCAAGATGCAGTGAGCCAAGCAGCGACAAAAGTTAGAGCAAGGTACTGGATCACGATTAGCGGTCTTGGCAAAGATTTCACCCACACGATTGGAAGGAGAAATGCCCAAGTCAGCACAAATCTATCAAAGACATAACCTCGCGTTAATGCATACAAAAGCCATCCGAACATAAGTGACCAGAAAGTAATTCTTAAAACAACACCGCCCGTATGACGACATTGCCACAGTCCAGCGAGCCCACCTAACCCTACACCTGCTAGTACGGCCAAAGTAACTTGTTGTACAAAAGCATTTGAAGAAAATTTTAATACTACTGAAGCTGCAATACCTTGAAACCGTTCGTTCGGATGTAGTAAATCAATAGTTTCTGGAACATATAAATCAGGCATCGCAATGAAGACAAGAAGAACACCAACGGCAAAGGATGAAATGATAAATACTTTTGATTTTTCGGTTCTCCACCCTTGAATGAGAAAAATTCCAACAAACGGTACGAGTGCAGCGGCTAGATAAGATAAACTTTCAAGCCGAAAATCTAATCCATGTACCATTTGGAACTTGGGGCTGACTAACCCTCCCCATCGCACCCAAAGCGGAATCCGTAACAAGCCCGCTACTATACTTGCAACCCACCATGGCCAACTTCGCGTACCCTGCAATGCATAAGCAGTGAAACAAATACCACCAGCAAGTGCAACAACATGAATCCGACTATGCAATGCAATTGCAATAGCAATTCCATATAAAATCGGCGCGTAAATTCGCTGCCTCTTTTGACCGTGTTCTTCGATTCCCCAAACAAAAGCTGCAACTGCGAGTAGCGAAAGCATGAAATAAGAAATTTCACCCATGACAAGTTCACTAAAGACAATGTTGTATGGTAGTAATAGCCACCCCAAAGCAACAAGAAGTAAATTCCTACGATAGACGGCTGAACGCACAGCAATCCAAGACAATATTGCCAGCCCTACTATAGAACACCACACGCTTACCAACCGTAAATCATTGAGTGAATCACCAAAGACCTCTGCACCAATTGCGTACAACCAAATCAATGCTGGACCTTTAGTTTCTTCGTAATCAATTGCGTTCTCAACCGACCATCCATTTTGTATGAGTTGATAAATGGGAACCGTAATGTATTGTTCATCCCATGTTAAATTTTTAGAAAGTACTCCTGAGTACCAACGAATACCGAACAACACAACAGCCGCTAGCAAAATTGCACTTATAACCCAAGAAACTTGACGGTTGCCTGCACGGTGTTCTTTATGCATTTCGATTACACAATATATTGAGAAATGAATCTTTAGGACATGACTCTAACAATTCCTCTACGGAAGCTTCTTTTAATTCGCCTGAAACATCATCTACAATCGTAAAAACGAAACCCAACGCTTCAAGCCAATCGAGCAACTCACTTGCTGTTGTGCCAGCATCCCTAAGTTGAGCTGGCGACAATTCCCAGATGATTTGAATATTCTTATTTTCATCAAGCGTTCTTGTCATGCCACGAAAAGCTGCTGCTTCGGCACCCTGAACATCCATTTTAATTACATCGATTGTCGCACCTTTAGGAAAATACTTGTCAATTGTTGTGCACTTTACTTCGATTGTATTTCGATTTCCTTGGTGAAACAACTGGTGATCACCGGTATTAAATTTTGAGGTATGTAAATTAACTGGAGCAGAAACATCTGACACTGCAGACTGGACTGCTTCAACCTTTACTGGCAGATTGTTATTTGCAATATTTTGTTCAAGCAATGAAAAATTGTCTGGATGTGGCTCAAACGCGACAACTCGACCACTCTTTCCAACCCACATTGCTGCGGGCAAAGTAAAGAGCCCGACGTGAGCACCAATATCAACAAAGGTCATCCCTTCTTGGAGCAGTTGTTCAAGAAGTTGCGTAGTCAACGGCTCATACTCACCTGTCGATTCTGCTTCAAGAGTTACACCAAAATCTCCACTAGGAAGCTTGAATTGAAAGCCACAGCGATTCAGTCTTCCATTTTGTTTCAGTTTGAGTACTCGCACAGCAATAAAACGAACTGGAGGAATATGTTCAAGGATAGGGCGAATCATCGGAGCAAGGCGACGTCGCATGTTTGCAAATGAACTCGAGTTAGTCATATCGGTGTGTGTTCTTAGGTATCGGTTATCGTTACATCTTGCATGAGCAAGGATGAAATAACAGTATCAGCAAAGCATATACCCTCTGTGGTGAGGGTCAAATAACCATTTTCCCAGTGAAGAAATCCCTCTTGTATGTATCGATTCAGTACGTCTTCTCTCCAACCATTGTTCGATTGTTCAATTAACCTATTCACCCAAGATTTTTCCATCCCCTTCCGCATCCGTAATCCAAGCATAAATGATTCACCCGCACTTCGGTCTGGAGAGAGGGTTTCGACATCTGTAACATTTGGTAAAGAGTTGCCACCAATGTATTGAGAAATAGATGCTATATTTTTCCACCGTTTGCCATTGATATGACCAGAAGCAGATGGACCTATTGGCCACCAAGATTGGTTCGTCCAATATGCGATGTTGTGTGCACATTCATACCCTAATGTTGCAAAGTTACTAATTTCATATTGAGCATACCCCTCTTGTTTCAATTCATCACATACGATATTGAACATCACTGATTCTAATTCGTGTTCTACTCTCTGTACATCCCCTCGTTCTAATCGCGTTCTCAGCGGAGTCCCAAGTTCGTATGTTAGTGAATAGCAACTTAGATGCGTTGGCTTCAATGCAATTGCTCTATTCAAATCAAACCGTAATTGTGATTCAGTTTGAGTTGGGATAGCATAAATGAGATCAAGATTAATATTCTTGATACCCGCTTCTCTAACTCTGTGTATTGCTTGCTCAACACTCTGAACTTCATGCCAACGCTCTAATGTTTTTAAAAGTGAAGGGTCGAAAGTTTGCGCTCCAATACTAACGCGATTTACACCGAGGTCATTCATCATTTCAGCTTTTTGTTTTGTCACTGTTTCTGGATTTGCCTCGATTGTCCATTCATAACTAGAACTTCTAGGAATAGAAGTCGCAACAGTACGTAGCATTGTTTCAAATAAATTCTCTTCAAAAATAGTTGGCGTGCCTCCTCCAATGAAAATTGTGTCAACCGAAGGCAGGTATTCTCCGACTGAAGTAAGTTCTCGTGACAATTGGGCAACAAAAAGTTCAAACTTTTGTTCCCCACCTGCAATGCTGTAAAAATCACAGTAATGGCATTTATGAAAACAAAAAGGAATATGAATGTAAACAGATTTGGCGCATTGGGCACTCTCAATCCACTCAATTGCTGAATTCTGCTGGCGAAACTCATCAGAATCCTCTTGAGGAATTACTTGATGGGTGTTAAACTGGGGAAGAGAGATTTGGGGTTTCACAGGTGGATTGTACCAATAGGGGCAATAGGATTCTACGATGGCGATTCAACTCATCATGACAAACAAAGATGGAACAAGCCGAACTTTCGACTTGGAACACCACAGGACAACCATCGGGAGACGACGTACATGTGACTTACATATGGCAATTCCAACAATTGCCCCGCTCCACTGCGAAATTACCGTTGAGAATGGGCTAGTCACAG
>CAZRPZ010000004.1:0-10018 GCA_964602215.1 uncultured Isosphaeraceae bacterium
TTCGTTCTTGCAGGTCAAGATGCATATTAAGTTACAGAGTGTTAAATTTACTTTATGGGTCAAAATTTACTTTAACTTGATGCTGATCAACGAGCGTGTGAAGGTATATTTTTAGCATTCCAATACCCTGTTGAGATTCCCGGAGTCTCTACCAAATTCTTTTTAAAGGCGGCTGTCAATGCTATGCGAAAATACCGCGGGCAAGAAGAACTAGATGCAATGGATTTTCTTGATCTTGTTGAAGAGAAGGCAGCATCAGTTAGTCTGAATACCGATCTGCTTGACCGAGGTGTTAACGAAGGGTTTTCCGGAGGTGAAAAGAAACGTGCTGAAATATTCCAAATGGCTATGCTCAATCCAACACTGTGTGTTCTTGATGAAACAGATTCTGGGCTGGACATCGATGCATTAAAAATTGTATCTGAAGGCGTAAACAAACTCCGCTCACCAGAACGTGGCTTTGTCATCATTACACACTACCAACGGTTGCTCGATTACATTGTCCCAGACTTTGTCCATGTATTATTAGACGGCAAAATTGTAAAAAGCGGCGGGAAGGAACTTGCACTTGAACTAGAAGAAAAAGGATATGCAGCATTTGAACCATGCCGCTGTGGTGGAAATTGCGGATGACTACGATGCTGTTTGATCAAACCATCTTCAACACCCTTCATAAAAATGAAGACTGGATGTATACAAATGTATCCGCGCTGGCGAATAGTGATTTCGCATTCGGCACTACGTTTGTCGATGATGCAACAATTCGAAAGTATGACATTGCTCCAATGAACCCATTCGTTGTGTTTGTAAATGGGCGGTTTCATGCAGAAGCATCACGTCTTGAAGATGAAATTGATATTAATTCAAATCATGAACTTGAAGGAAGCGTTGCGATTCGAGGCGATTCTTCAATTCCCCAGTTCGATTGTGATTCGGTCACGATCACTAAATGTAAAAGTACTGTGCATGTTTTACAAATTGTCTCGGGAGAATGCGAAACTGCTGCAAGTGGACGGGTGTTTGTCTATGCAGCAAAAGGTGAATCAATTTCTGTCGCTGAAACACATGTGTGTTTGGGAGAACAAACTCACCTCTTCACTCCACTAACGGAAATTTGTGCTGAAGCAAACTCTCACATTACACTAGTACGTGCAATCCGAGGGTCGAACACTTCGTACCACTTAGGCCAACTTCATGTTGAACAACACGATTCAAGTGAAGTACAGACTCACACAATCACTCTTGCGGGCAGATGTGTTCGAAATGAAATTTTCGCCTACTTAGATGGAGAGCATATTGAATCGAACTTCGATGGGATGTACATGCTCGCACAAGATCAACATGTCGACAATCATCTTCGTGTTGAACACAACAAGCCCAATTGCAACAGTCGCGAGTTTTATAAGGGCATCCTAGACGGGAACGCCAAATCTGTTTTTACAGGACGCATCTATGTCAGAGAGGGTGCAACTCAAACTGATGCAAAGCAAACAAACCAGAATATTATTCTTGCAGATGATGCCCGTGCAATTTCAAGACCTCAACTTGAAATTTATAACGATGACGTTGCGTGCACGCACGGTGCTACCACTGGCGAAATCGATGAGGAAGCAAAACTGTATCTACGTTCTCGCGGAATTCCAGAGGACGCTGCTGAAACCCTTCTGATGTTTGCGTTTTTAAATGAATCCCTAGAAGATCTCGCTGACGATGAGTTCAAGAGGTCGCTTACCGATGAATTACTCTGCGCTATGCCACGTGGCGAATTCATCAGGGAGTTATAAATGATAGACACCAAACTCATTGCCGATTCCTTTCCTGCACTTCACCAACAAGTCGGTGGGAAACCTCTTGTCTATCTTGATTCCGCTGCAACAACACAAAAACCAAAGAGTGTAATTGAAGCAATCAAGCATTATTACGAACATGACAATGCGAATGTACACCGAGGAGTCCACACGTTGTCACTTCGCTCGACTGGTGCGTATGAAGGGGCAAGGAGTAACATAGCAAAACTTCTTGAAGCATCCCGTACTGAAGAAATTGTTTTTGTAAGAGGTGCTACAGAAGCAATCAATTTGGTTACTCAGGGCTATGCAAGATCCCGACTAGTTTCAGGGGATGAAATTTTGATTACTGAACTTGAACACCACTCAAATATAGTGCCGTGGCAAATACTTTGCGGGCAAACCGGAGCTGAGTTAAGGGTTGCAAAAATACACGATGATGGTTCACTGAATATCGATTCTTTTCAATCATTACTCTCAGAAAAAACTCGCATTGCTGCTTTTACTCACGTATCAAATGCAATAGGCACAATAACCCCAGTCAAAGAAATGTGCCAGATGGCACGCGAAGTTGGGGCGGTGAGTGTGGTCGATGGCGCACAAGCAGTTGGACACTTGAAAGTTGATGTTTGTGACATTGGGTGTGATTTTTACGCAATCTCTGGGCACAAAATGTTTGCACCAACTGGTATTGGATGTCTGTTTGGAAGATATGAATTACTTGATGAAATGGAACCGTGGCAGGGTGGTGGTGACATGATTTTATCAGTATCGTTTGATCAAACCACATATAACCATGTACCAGTAAAATTTGAGGCTGGAACGCCAAACATTGCTGGGGCAGTCGGACTTGGTGCAGCAGTTTCTTGGATTAATGAAATTGGGTACGATACAATTGGTTCAATTGAGGACGAACTCCTTGTGTATGGCACCGATGCTCTGCGAGCAATTGATGGTGTTACTCTTATTGGAACAGCAAAAGAAAAATGTTCCATTCTGACTTTTATAGTTGATGGCGTGCACCCACATGATGTGGGAACGATTTGTGACCATGAAGGTGTTGCGATTCGCACGGGTAACCACTGTGCAGAGCCACTGATGCACAGGTTCGGTGTATCTGCAACTTGTAGAGCATCTCTTTCTGTGTATAACAGCCGTGAAGACATCGATGCACTTGTCGTGGCAATCCGCAAAGCGATTACAATGCTAGGGTAATGTCAGATTTACAAGAACTTTACTTAGAAATGGTCACAGACCATGCAAAGCACCCCCGCAATAGGGGGAAAGTTGATTCGTACGACTCCGTCGGTACTGGAAACAACCCGCTATGTGGTGACAAGATTGTCGTAACTGTGCGTTTGGATGGTGACACGATTGCAGAGGTTAAGTTTGATGGAGATGGTTGCGCGATCTCAACAGCATCAGCGGATTTGATGGCAGAGGTACTAACAGGAAAAACAATCGAAGAGGCAAGGATGTTGTTTCGTGGGTTTCACCAACTTGTCACTGGAGAAGATGGTCCGGAGGTACCACGCAAACTTGAAGTTTTTTCAGGAGTAAGACAGTTCCCTGTACGAGTCAAATGTGCAACTTTGGCATGGCATACCATCATCGCAGCTCTTGATAACAAGGGCGAAGTCACTACAGAATGAGCGAGTTGAAAGAACACATTCTTGATGCCATCAAAAAGGTGAAAGACCCAGAACTTCCAATTAATATTTATGACCTCGGGCTGATTCGCAAACTTGATGTCACAGATAACATGGTGCATATTGAGATGACTCTTACCACACCAAACTGCCCTGTTGCAGATTTGATGCCAAGTCAAGTCTTTGAAGAAGTCTCGAAAGTTGAAGGTGTTGCCTCTGTTCGTGTTGAACTTGTATGGGAACCGGCGTGGTCGGTTGCGGATTTGACGAAGCGTGGAAGGGCCGCATTAGAACTAATGGACATCGATATCAACCACATGTTGTCAAAAATTCATGACAACACTACTGGTTTGACAGTTGACGACCAGAACTCCAATTAGGGGTCTACTTGTTCCCACTCGTGGTTGAGATTTCTGGATTCGATTTCTGCAAGTACCCAATCCAAATCAATCGTGTCGTCAATTTTTACAAGACCATAAATGTCGCGTAAATGTTTGCTTGAGCCGCCCTCTTTAAAATATTCCAGTTTGCGAATGATGACATACTCGCTTGGCGCAATCCAAAATTCTAAATCACCAAAGACACACCGAGTCTTTTTCTGTAACCCCCAGAGATGTAGTGGATCATTGGAACAAACAAAAAAATCCGCCTTCATACCAGTTTCATGATTGATGATATTAAAACTACCCTTCGGAGCTTGAATGGCAGTCAGGATGACTTCGCTTGGCGGGCAATAATATTCGTTTTTGGGAAAACACTGTTGCACCTTCACGCACTCGTCTTCATTGAGTGCAATGACTAAATCCACATCAAGGGTTAACCTAGGTTCACCTTTGGCGATGCTTACGATGGAACCGGTCACCATATAATTGAGTTTTGCATTTTCAATAGGCACAATGAAGTGCTTTAGCCATTTAACCTGTTCCATAGAGAATGAATGCATCTATTTTTTGCTTCAATTCTGCTTCGGTAATTGAAGGGTGTTTGGAACGTAGATAGCAGGTGCGAAGTTCAATAGCACCAAGCCGAAGAGTTTCACTAAGTTGAAACCGTTCAAAGGGTGACATCTTTTTCCAAATCTCAATTTGCTTCGGATGTGGACGGTCTCGCAATTCTTCTTCGTAAGACATATTGTCAGTATATGGGTTTTGTGCATCATGGACAAAATCCGAATGCAGAAATCACCCGAAGAACGTCTGTCATATTCACAACCCCATCACCTGTAACATCTTCATCACAAACTTGATCGCACGCTTCGGTGCATGTTGAATCTTCACCCCTATACAGACCCCCCGCTTCCCAGCAAGCAACCGACGCAGTTTGCACGCAGACATCACGTATGCAACACGCTCCTGCGGGGCTATTTGTATCTCGAATTGTCACCATCTCGCCGCTTTCCCAGCCGATAGAATCCCCAGCAAAAATGCATGCTGTTAATTCTGGACGTGCATGTTTCGCCCAAATACCATCGCCATTCTCAGCATCGTTGAACGAAAAGACGCATTGGTCAAATACTGGATTTCCATTATCAACATATACACCCCCGCCCTTTTTCGCGTGATTGAAATCAACCATACAGAGTCGAAAAGTGGGTGATGCATTCTCTATAAACAGACCCCCGCCATATTCCGCTTCACCACCGCGAATTGTAAACCCTTCAATTGTGCTGTTTGCACTTGGAGTACAAGTCAAAACTGTACCCTGCTTGTTTCCATGAATCACTGTATTTTCCGCACCCGATTCACTTCGAATATGAATCGTTTTGTCAAGTTGTATTGTTTCTTTCCATACACCCTGCTCGACAATCACTTCATCGCCATCACTCGCGGCATCAATCGCTGCCTGAATTGACTCACAGTCTTTTGGGACATGCCAGATTTCTCCCGCGAAGGTGCTTGAGGTAATAATAAAGAAGATTGCATATTTCATGGCTGGAAGCATATCGTGATTTTTTTGCATTCCTCAAACAACTGCGGTTTTTCGTACGTTTTTTTACATGTATCATGTCACACTTGTCACTTCCTCTACACATCTTAGATACCAGCAGTCCACCAAGTGCTCCGCTTGAATCTGTACATCAAGGAAAATTATTTGATTGCCATGGACGACAAATCCGCGATTTGCGTCTCTCGGTCACTGATCGGTGCAATTTTAGATGTGTGTATTGCATGTCACCAGACATCAAATATCTTCCAAAAATGCAACTCTTGACGTTAGACGAATACATTCGGTTATTAAAAGTAGTGAAGACACTTGGAATTGAAAAATTAAGAATTACTGGTGGTGAACCAACACTCTATCCTCATCTTGACACCCTAATAGAAGCAGCAGCGAACATTGGTTTTGATGATATTGCATTAACCACAAATGGCTCTCGAATTCGCAGTGCATGGGCAGAACGATGGAAACAAATCGGGTTAGATAGAGTGACAGTTAGTCTTGACACATTACAACTCCAACGGAAGGATGCCATCACTCGTGCACAAACTTCTTTGGACACCATTATCAGAGCCATCGACACGCTTCGCGATGCTGGGCTTACTCCAGTCAAAGTGAACGCCGTCATCATGCGGGGCGTGAATGATGATGAGGTTGTTGACTTTGCTGATTTTGCGAAGAGCCACGAAGTTGACATGAGAATGATTGAGTTTATGCCGCTAGATGCGGGTAGGCGATGGGAAAAACGACATGTAGTGAGTGCCATAGAAATGCTTGAGCGTATAAAAGAACGCCACGAACTTATTCGAGAAGACGATGAGGCAACCAGTACTTCGATGAACTACCGTTTCAAAGAAGGCGGGGGTCGAGTGGGTTTTATCGCGTCAGTAACAGAAGCGTTTTGTGGAAATTGTGACAGAATGCGAATGATGGCAGATGGCACAGTTCGCCCTTGTTTGTTTAGTGACGAAGAATGGGGAATTCGATCGCTTTTAAGGCAGGGGGCAAGTGATGAAGAACTCAGGAAATTTTTCGTTGATGCAATGTGGCAAAAATCTGCAGGACACAGTATGGATCGTGACGATTTTCAACGCCCAGAAAAAACGATGTCCACGATTGGTGGCTAAAGCAACGATGCAACATACCAACCGATCACGATCAATATGCAAACAACAACTGTGATGAGGTTAAACCACTTTTCGATGAATGTTTTCGCACGTTCACCGATCCACCAGACGATGCCTGCCTCGATTCCGTAACGCAGCGACCGTCCAATGACGCACGCGGCTAAAAACATCCCAAAGTGTAGTTTTGCGACACCTGCAGCTGTAGTTAGTGCAAAGAAGGGAACGGGTGTAAGTGCAGCGATGAACACATAGGAAGTCCCCCGCTGGTCAAATTCGTTAACGATGTGGTTTATGGCTTCACTTCCAAGCGCCCACTCTGTGCCACTTGCGATAAACGCAGCGATGACGAAATACCCTACCATTGCCCCAGCAATACTCCCAACAATTGCAATGACTGCAAACAGCGCAGATTTTTGTCTATTTTCAAGGCACATCGGAATGAGCAAAGCATCTGGAGGAACGAATGGCAGGAATGCCTCGATGAATGCAATTCCAAAAAGAATAAATGGAGCGATGGGTCTTACTGCAAATCCAAGTACCCACTCATAGAGTCGGTGGTGAATCGCCCATTTTGGTATCTGTTCTTGCTCCATCTCTTGCATCATATACGCCATGTGCAATTACAATGTTCGCATGCACCGTGTTCAAGTGAAATATAAGAAACTCCGCGAAACTGCAACCGTCCCAGAATACCAATCAGCACTCGCTGCTGGGATGGATTTGTATTCAGCAAACGTAGAACCCATCACAATCGAATGTGGGCAAATCGAAATGATTCCGCTTGGTTTTGCAATGGCACTCCCAGATCATTTTGAGGCGCAAGTGCGACCTCGAAGTGGGCTTGCTTCCAAGTTTGGAGTTACACTTCCAAATGCGCCCGGCACTATTGACGCTGATTACCGTGGGGAATGTTGTGTGCCGCTCATCAATCATGGCCACAAACCGTTCACGGTAGAGCCAAACATGCGTATCGCCCAAATGATAATCGCGCCGGTCGTCCAAGCAACGTTTGAAGTTGTGGAAGAACTTGACGAAACTGTCCGCGGTGCCGCTGGCTTTGGTTCAACAGGTAGTTAAGAATTTTTTCTGGCTATCAACACAAGCGATCTCGATAAAAGAAGTGGTTTCGATTTTAGGTGCTTGGAAATAGAATCAAGATTTTTGTTCTGCCCGTCTTCTCTTCGTCGATGTTGTCTACCCAAAACCCAACCAACCCAGTGAATAGGAAGTAGAAATGGTAGAAGAATTTTCTTTTTCACTCTGTCGCCACGAATTTCTACGACACTCGCGCCAAGTGATTCAATCAAATATCGCAACCTAAGATAACTCATTGGATTAACGTGTCCGCGGTCAATCTCTTTGTTCTCGCTAACATGTTGCATGGCGTGCGGTGGAAACTGAAAAGGATATCCATATAAAAAATACCACCAACGGCTGTACAGATTCATCGTGTTCGGTGTGGAGAGAATGATTGTGCCTCCTGGTCGAAGTACTCTGATCAATTCCGCAATCAAACTATACCCATCGAGGACGTGTTCGATTCCTTCAAGGCATGTCACAACATCAAATGAACAATCATCAAACGGAAACGGTCCTTCCATGTTCACTCGAACAAAAGCATCTTTAGCATCGTTGATGTCTCCGCCGATTGCATTGTGCCCTAACTCTATTAATCGTTCAACAACTAAACCGTTTCCTGCAGGCACGTCAAGTACATCTAATTCTGATCCTAGACTGTCGACGCTTTCAATCGTTATGCGCATGTAATCAGTCATACCCTCAACATGTGTAAAATCAGCATATCCTAGACGCGTTTTTGACATTCGTTTAAAAGTTCCTCTTAAACAAGTTCTGCAATTCCTTCTAACCCAATTGGTTCACGCGAATAAAATGGTTCCGCGGTTTCGGTTCGCAACCGCCCTCCAAAATATTTGTCTTGGGCGTCAATCCAGTCAACAATTGCCCTGTTGTTTTCAGGAATCACAAATTGAGATTCGTACGCAACGATTGCCTCTCGTTTTTGTTTTGCAAAGCCAGACGTATCTATGAGAAAACTCGGGTTCGGGATAATTCGCAGGTGGGTGCAGTAGTAATAAAATAGCCATCGTGGATATATGGGCTCGCCAGCAAGATCAACTTTTGTCAGTTTTGCATCGAAACGAGCATCCTCGACAATTTTTGTAGTGGCAATGTGGTCAGGATGAGCGTCTTGAAAATATGGCGCAAATATGATTTCCGCTTGATGCTCTCTTATCACTGCCGCAACTGCATGCCGTGCTGCAATAGAGTGCTCTACGTATCTATTCGGCAGGTTTACTGTTGTGCGAGACACACCAAGCACTTTGGCTGCTAATGCTGATTCCTTCGCCCGTGTTTCAGGAGTGCCGTTGGGGGTTGGTTCTCCACTTGTCATATCAAGCAAAAGAACATCGTGACCTTGGTTGACCAACTTCGCAATTGTTCCACCCATGCCAAGTTCTTGGTCGTCTGGATGTGGTCCTACAACGAGTATTTGTACCATTTGCGTATTTTAGTGGTGTCTGACACCAGGTGTCAGACACCAAGTGTCAGACACCTTAAAATGTGGGGATGCGATATAAATTGGTTGTGGCGTACGATGGGACAGATTTTCATGGGTGGCAAACACAAAATCGTCCGAATAAGCCATCACTTCGGACTGTACAAGAAGTGATGGAAAAAGCGGTCACAACCGTAGTTAGGCAACCTGTGAATATTATTGGCGCTTCGAGAACTGATTCGGGAGTACATTCGCGGGGACAAGTAGCAACATTTGAAACAACGAATAACATCCCCCCTGAAAAACTAATTTTGGGGATAAATTCTTGGCTTCCTGATGATGTGCAAGTTCGGAACATTGAGTCCACTCATGATTCATTTAACCCGATCGATGACTGTACATCGAAAGGGTATCGTTACCAACTTGCCCACGGATGTAGCAACCCACTTAGGAAGCCATTATTCGACAGACGGTTTGTTACCCATACTGCGTTTGAACTTGATGCAACACTCATGAATAGTGCTGCAAAATGTTTTGAAGGTGAACATGATTTTGCTGGTTTTACTAAACTCAACCATGGCCGAGAATCAACGGTCAGACGAATTGATGCATGTAAGGTCTGCGATATAGAGGATAGTCAAATCCACATAGATGTATCGGGGGCCGGTTTTCTTTGGAATATGGTTCGGATTATTGCGGGGACGTTACTTGAGGTTGGCAGAGGCCGTTTTTCGCCCGAAGAAATACCAGCCATTATCGAATCAACAGACAGAAGGCGCGCGGGGAAAACACTTCCAGCACATGGGTTGTTTTTGGAATGGGTGTCCTTTGATTAATGGCCGAACAAGTTCGCCATTTCAAAGTATCCTTGCTCTGAAAAATAATTCAACGCTTCATCAACCGATGAGAAAATCTTCGTCGCAGTTTCGGTAATAAATGGCGAAGGTGGTTTCGCCGGTTTCCACACAACATATACTTCCTTGGTGTGTTCCCACGCGT
>CAZRPZ010000005.1:0-15348 GCA_964602215.1 uncultured Isosphaeraceae bacterium
CTTCTTGAATAATTCCATCTATAGGGCTTACAATTCTGCACCGTTTCACATTTTCCTGCGCAAGTGTAAATTCGGCTTGCTTGGTTGACACAGTAGAAGACGCTTGCTCTTCCATGGACGGAAACCGATTTGCTATTTCAATTGCGTTTACAAGGGACGAAGAAGTAACGATTGCTTTTTGTTTTGCAAGGTCAACTTCTCGTTGCTTTGCAGCACCTCGATTAAATGCATCGGTCACGCGAGCAAGTTCAGCTTCTGCAAGTACTTGTTCCTCTTTAGCGAGTTGAGCCCTTTCCTCAGCGGCTTCTCTCTCCACTTTGAGTATAATTTGTGCTGATTTTGCACTCGCAATTGCCAATTCTGCACGAATCGCTTGTTGCACAAAATCCACATCCTCTAATTCAATGAGCAAATCACCTTTCTTTACAGCATGGCCGACTCGGGTTGTTGGAGGAACTAGGGAGACGGTTGAGGACACTCTTGCCGGAACATCTGCATGTTGAAGTGCGTTGGCTGTTCCATACCCTACGGTCCTCCTTGCAATTTGAGTTTGTTCTGCTTCCATCACAACTACTGCTGGGAATGAACGCGTGCCGGTAGAAAACTCGGGGGTAGGTGCCGAGAGAACAAGCGAAAGAAACAGAACAAAAGCGATTGAAATAATAACGAATGCTATGATTGCTCTTGTAAAGATTGAAATGATTCGACTTGATGCCATAGAGCAGTAGGATACATGATAGGATTCTGATACGCTCCGCAATATGAACCAAAGACAACCAGATTCGCCGTTAACTGATCAAACTGTACGCCACGTTGCAAATCTAGCTCGCCTCGCACTAACAGATGAAGAAGTAGCTACAGCAAAAAAAGACTTGACAACGATTTTCAATCATATCGATAAATTAAACTCGGTAGATACAACTCAAGTCGAACCACTCGATCACCCAACAGAATTGATGAATCATCTCAGAGAAGATGTAGTAGGTAAAACGCTGTCACAAGAGCAAGTACTCTCAAACGCACCATCAGTCGAAGGTGCGTATTTTGAAGTCCCGAAAGTTCTAGGCGATTCAGAATGAAGACAATTACATCAACTATTACAAATGAAGAATTGCCTGCTGTTAATGATATTCAAGAGCAACTTGCTAAAGATTCCTTCAATTCTTTTCATGAGATATGGTACGACTCCATCTCGATCAATACAAATTCCATACAGAACAATGCCCCACTCTCAGGAGCAACTATTGCAATCAAAGATAATATTGCTACGATTCAAGGGACCACCACCTGTGGATCAAAAATGCTTGAGGGCTACAAAAGTCCATTCAATGCCACAGTCATCCAACGGCTTGTAGATGCGGGTGCAATTCTTGTGGGCAAAACAAATTGTGACGAATTTGCTATGGGTTCATCAAGTGAACACTGTGCGTGGGGACCTGTTCTTAACCCTTGGGACACAAACAGAGTTCCCGGTGGCTCATCAGGTGGGAGTGCCGCCGCTGTTGCCGCGAGATTATGCCAAGCAGCTCTTGGTTCTGATACTGGTGGATCTGTCCGGCAACCAGCATCGTTCTGTGGGATAGTTGGGTATAAACCAACATACGGAACGGTGAGTCGATATGGGCTTGTTGCATTTGCATCAAGTCTTGATCAGATTGGAGTATTCTCACTAACAGTCGAAGACGCTGCTCGTATAACTCAAGTTATTGGTGGTTACGATGAACTTGATTCTACCTCTACTCCAGAAACACTCCTTGATGTCGTAGAGAACTTACACACTCCAGTGAATAATCTTCGCATCGGTGTTCCATCTCAGTATGTAGGGGATCAAAATGAAGCGGCTGTCAACGAAGCAATACAATCCGCTATTGAAACTTTCAAAAAACTAGGAGCAACAATCGTTGACATTGAACTGCCACTGACTGATGTTGGAGTTTCAACGTATTATGTCCTCGCGCCTGCTGAGTGCTCAAGCAACCTCGCTCGCTACGATGGTATTCGGTATGGACATCGCACAACGACTGCTTGTGCTGATTTGTTTGAACTCTATTCAAGGAGTCGCGCGGAGGGTTTTGGGGCAGAAGTTAAACGACGAATCATGCTCGGAACATATGTGCTGAGTAGCGGATACTACGATGCGTACTACAATAATGCTTTAAAAGTCAGACGACTTATTTGCGAAGAGTACAGGCGTGCTTTTTCTGAGTGTGATGTGATTTTAGGACCAACAACTCCTACTCCTGCTTTCGAACTTGGAGAAAAAGTTGACCCCATCTCTATGTATGTCAATGATGTCTACACTGCACCTACGAACATAGCAGGAATTTGCGGCATTTCAATCCCTTGTGGATTTTCAAATCAAGGGGGCTCTACACTTCCAATTGGTTTACATTTACAAGCCGCATGGCATCATGATTCAACATTGCTCAGAACTGCTCAAATGTTTGAGTCTGCAACACAATTCCATCAAGTTACCCCGGAGGGATGTTCGTGATTGCTGTCGATATCGGAGCCACAAACTTACTTGTTGGCATCACTGAAAATGGGCGAGTCGTACACCGTACTCATGAGCCCATCCAAGCACACGGAGATTTCGAGGTTGTTGCATCACAAGTTTGTCGCGCTATTCTCGATAGTACAGATACCAAAATAGATGCCGTTGGGATTAGCGTAGCAGGAAGTGTTTCTGCGGACGATGGCATTGTGATACGAGCGGAAAACTTAGATTGGAACAATGCTCCTCTTGCAACATTTGTTTCTGAACAATTAGCTTGCAACGTTGTCATTGAAAATGATGTGACTGCTGCTGCTTGGGGAGAGTTTACCTTTGGCGCAGGAACTGAGTGCGATTCAATGTTTGCAGTTTGGGTTGGAACTGGAATAGGCGGCGGCTTGATATTGAATAACAAAATTTGGCGAGGTCCTTTGGGAACGGGTGGAGAATTTGGTATGGGAATTAGTGAATTCAATCCAGATTCAACTCATCGTGTATTAGAAGCTTTCGCAAGCAGGTCTGGGCTTCAACAATTACTAGAGAATCCCACTCTCAATACAGAGTCCATTGCATCACAATATGGAATTGACCCTGTCCTCACTCAATTTGTTGATGTTGGAGCAAAAAGAATTGGCACTGGAATTGCAAATGTCATCACCCTACTTTCCATTGACACCGTTGTTCTTGGGGGAGGGCTAGTAGAAGCCCTTGGTGATCCATTTATCAATTCTATTCGTGCACAATTTGAACAAGATGTCTTCCCACCACATTGCAAACAGTGTGAATTTAAAACAACTCAACTTGGCCCAGACGCTGGACTATTAGGCGTTGCAGCACTTGTTGAGTGATGGGGTTAACCCTTCTATTATCCAGCGCAAAGAAAAAGGGCTCTTGCCGGCCAAGAGCCCTAATCGTTTTGGGAAACTGAAGATAAACTTCGCAACAGAACGTGGAAGCGTTTGCCTGTTGCACAACCTCTTTCTCAGGTCAGTTCATGTTCCCTTACATTTCTCTGTAACAACGTGCTACAGATCCTAACTGTGCCGAATTCACTACGGCATGCCCGTCCCTTGACACGCCTTTGAACTCGGCAAAATCATGATTTTTGCTCTCGCAAAAAAGATGAATGGCTCCCTACCTCCTAGAAGGTAATTCACCAGCGTGATAATATCCGGCTAACGGACCTATGTAATGTGGCGTGTATAGTATGCAATGTCAAGAAATTTATTAAAAAAGAGTGCATTTTTACGAAGAAATTACTTTATTATGATCTAAATGTCCAATTTAGCCACCAAATGGGCAACATCCTGCTTTTGAACGTATAACTGAGCACTTAGGCGAATCATTCCCTTCCCTTCAAATTCAAAAATATTTGACTCTATTCCATCATTATTGTAGAGAGCATCCCTCCATTGAAGACATTCCTCAGTGGTTTGAGGGAAATATGATGGGAGAGTGACAGTCACCATTGAACCTAGAAGTCGTCCATCAAGTGGGGACAGTGGTTCTACCCCCCACTTTGATGTCAATTCCAATTGCATCCAAGTTGCGAGTTGATGGTTATGTGCTCGAATTACATCCCAGCCAATTTGCACGCCCCAAGCAATTGCATCTTGAACAGCTAGCCAAGCTGAGATGTCTCGAGTGCCTTGCCAATCGAATTCACTTGTGTATCCTTGCTCAAGAAAATGGCTAATGGTCATTGGACGTGTTTGATCACGATGATTTTGATTCGACCATACAAATGCTGCTCCAAGAGGAGCACAAACCCATTTGTGAAAATTCCCAACATACCAATCTGCATCAAGTTCATTCACATTAAGATCAAGCATTCCCGGAGCGTGTGCTCCATCAACAAGGACCAGTACCCCTTTTTCCTTGCATAACTGCACGATTTGCTTGATGGGGAAGACGATAGCGGTACTAGAGGTCACATGGTCTATCACAAGTAATGTAGTAGTAGATGTTAGTGCGTTTGATATTGATTCAATGATGTCAGTTTCACTTAGAACAGGCAAATGAATTTCAATTTCACGGTACTGTAAATCGTTCACGCTTGCGTGATGAGTAAGAAGCTGACGAATACCGTTATATACATGATTTGTCGTAAGGATTTCACTCCCTTGTTCCAACTGCAAGGATTTCATAACGCAGCCAATTCCAGTTGTTGCATTTTCAACAAAACCAAATCCATCTTCATCACAACCGATGAACGCAGCCGTTACGGTTCTTGCTTCTTTCAGGCGGTGTTTTTGTCGATCGAGAAAATGAACTGGTGATTCTTCAAATTCACGTTTATACTTTTGCTGTGCTTCAAATACCTCCTTTGGCCTTGCACCAAAACTACCATGATTGAGATAGGTAATTTCTGGATCTAACATCCAATCTGAATGTCGAATAGGTGCTGGGAAGTCTGTCATTACGACAATAATAGCCCTTTTTTGGCGAATTTGACTTTATGGTTATGTTAGGTTAACATTTCCCGTACAGATATGCCGATGAACCATACACAGATGAATACCCCACTCGTACAACATGGCCCAAGCGCTGAATATGGCACTTCATACTTCTACAAGAATAAACACGTAGTTGCAGTTGCTGGCGATACATTGTCAAATCTTCCAGTTCGGTTATTGAAACTACCTAGAACCTTCCTAGATAGAATTTTCAAAATAAAGCGTCTTATCCAAACACCCGCAATGGCAGCAGAACATACATTTCTTTCTCTCCCACGCTGTGAAACTCCATCAAGAAAACCACGTCGAAGAAAACTACATTCAATTGTAACTCCAATTCTGAAATCTTTTGATACCAATCAATTCAAAATGAATCAACTCTCGCTATTTGGGACTTTTGAATACACAAGAAAGGATCTTCGTTATGAACCTCACTCCAAAGCAACTCGAGGTCGTCAATCTCATCCAAAGATGCAGACTAGAGAATGGGTACTCACCAACAATGCAAGAACTCGCAGAGGAACTTGGTGTCAGCAAGGTAACAGTCTTCGAACGAATCGAAGCACTTATTCGCAAAGGTTGTTTAATTCGAGAACCAAACAAAGCACGCTCTTTATCGATTGCATCTGATTTTAAGAACAGTGAAGATTCTTCGATGCGTTTTCCATTGGTGGGACGCATCGCAGCTGGCATGCCTATAGAACGTTGTGAAGATCGAGATTCATTGGATGTCACTTCGATGTTTGGTCCTCGCATTGGTCAAAGGGGGGACACATTTGCTCTGGAAGTAGAAGGCGAATCGATGCGTGATGAGGGCATTCTTGACGGCGACTTCGTCCTCGTGAATAAAACTTCAACCGCTCACGATGGCCAACGTGTAGTTGCACTTCTTGCAGACGGCGAAACGACTTTGAAAACTTTTTTCAAGGAGAAGGATGGGAGGATTCGACTACAACCTGCTAATCCTGATTTTGAACCTATCCTTGTTGAAGAGTGCCACATCCAAGGTGTCATCATCGGTGTTCTTCGAAGCTACTAGTTTTTTCCCATGAAGCAACCGAAAGGCGCTCCCAAGCATTGTTTGCTTCTTCAACAACTCGCTCTGGCTTTGTAGCTACTTCTAGCCAACCATCAAGAATCGCTTGCAGGCAGCCGGCAGAATAGTGGTCATCTAATCTTCCGGGGATTGCGAATCCTTGTCGTCCATGCTCTTCTACAGCAATTCTCGCGGTAATAAGAGCTCCACTTCTTCTAGCGGCTTCAACTACGAGGACTGTTACGGACAACCCAGAGACTATTCTATTTCGCCTAGGGAAATATGCGGGCTGTGGCGGTCGGTGACATGGAAACTCACTCAGAATGGCTCCTCCAGAATGGACGATTGCATCAAATAGTTTCGCATGCTCTGGAGGGTAAACAACACTTAGACCAGAACCAAGTACAGCAACGGTAGAACCACCCTCTCTAAGGGCATTTCGGTGTGCTGCTGCGTCAATCCCTCGAGCGCCACCTGAGATAATTGTGACATTTGACCTTGCAATCTCTGAAGAGAATATTTTTGTTTGTTCAATCCCGTATTCTGAACAACGTCTAGAACCTACAATCGCTACGGCTTTGTTATGTACAGTTTGAAGCGAACCTCTGTACCACAAACAAGCAGGGCAAGAGGGCAATGGTCGTAATAAGTTTGGGAAATCATCATCCATGACTGTCACAATTGAAGCATCAACCGCATCAGCAGACCAGCGAGCGGCATCTATTTCCATTCGTTTCATTCTTTCCTTCAATACATTATTTGCACACTTGGGAAGCCACTGAGTCGCATCCTCAGAAAGAATTGCATCAGCAGCTTCTTGCAGCCCTCCTGCCTTGTTGACTAGAGTTAAGAGTGTTTGACAACCAAGGCCATCAATACATAACAATCGTAAAACAGAATCATCTAATTCTTGAACGTTCCAAGACATGGCAGGAAGAATATGTCAATATATTTCAATTTGACAAAGAACAGAGGAACTTCTTTTTTGGAATAAAAGTCAATCTGGAAGTGTCTCTGTCGTCGGGTGACTTTTGATGAATCCAACAAACATTGCAAAAACTCCCACCCCTGCTAGGTACAAGCGACTTCTGCCACTTGATAAACCTGTGAGTATCGAATCTTCGGAGGAATCAAAATGCACAATACGATCTCTTCTTGCACGTTGGGCAAGCCACTCCAGAGGCGTATTGGCTGCTGAAGCATCTTTAACGACAATGGCGCCATCTGGACTGACACGCATTTGCATGTTATAAATTCTGTCATGTAGTTCAGGATTAAGACTATACAAATCTTTGAGGAATGACTCGTAAATCTGTATTTGGTATTCCAGTTCAGCTACATTTTGTTGTATTACTGTTCGTTTTGCTTGTAATTCTTGTAGATCCTTGTGGGCGGGAAAAACAATCGCAGCAACTGTCAAAACAAGCCCACAAAGGACATAAAACCAGCCAATATCAATTCTATGAAAGAAACTCACGTTTATTTATCGACCAAATAAGCGAAATAAAGCCACATCGCATATAATTCCAAACCCCTATTGCGGGGTAGAGCAGTCTGGTAGCTCGTCAGGCTCATAACCTGAAGGTCGCAGGTTCGAATCCTGTCCCCGCTATTAAAAATGGTCCCATTTATGGGGCTATTTTTAATACTGGATAGTATTGGGTTCTGCGACGCGGACTTCGAAGAAGGACGCATGTCGCAGGTTTGTAGCCGAGAAATCCCGCTTAGGGATTGCTCGCCTCAATGAGGGCGAAGCCCGAGTTCATCCTGTCCCCGCTATTAAAAAAACTGACCCTTGTGGTCGGTTTTTTTAAAACTGAACACGGTTCAAAGTGACAGTCACCACTGAGTGACAGTCACTCCTCCATGGGTGTCCCTCGTTTGAGTGACAGTCACTGCATCCCTTCTAATTCAGCCCACCGTTCGTACAACGCACGAATCCTTCCCTGTGCTTCCGCAACAACTGCACATGCCTTGGCGTGCTTTTGATGATCAGCAATGACTGCTACATCGTTGGCAATACACTCTGCTTCTTTAACTTCTGCTTCTGCATCTGCAATAGCTTGCTCCATGCCATCGAATTCCCTTTGCAAGATGTAACTCAATTTCAAAGTCTCGCTTTTCTTCCGCTCTTTAACTGACTTAGTTTTTTTCTTGGGTAATTTCGGTTTTTTGGTCCATTCCTGCCACATTGCAAAACTTGGGAACTCTTTACAATGACCCTCTCCATCGAGTGCAAGGTACTCGGTTGCAATTCTGTCGAGCATAAAACGGTCGTGTGTTATCAAAAGAATTGCGCCTGGGAAATCAAGAAGTGCATCTTCAAGAACTTCGAGCGTAGGAATATCTAAATCATTGGTCGGCTCATCAAGTAATAAAATATCTGCCGGCTGTAACATCAGCGAAGCAATTTGTATCCTTGCTTGTTCGCCCCCAGAAAGCGAGCCTACTAAAGTGCCAAGTTGTTCTCTGGTGAACAAGAACCGCTCTGCCCAGCCAGAAACATGGATCTCTTTACCCATGTATTCCACCATTTCGCCAACAGGGCAGAGTGTATCTTGCAAAGTAACATTTGGGTCAAGATCCAATCTATGTTGACTTCCAGTCACGACTCGCAATTTGTCGGCGCGTTTAATTGTGCCACTATCTGGATTCAATTCGCCGTTAATTAATCGAAGCAAGGTCGTTTTGCCAGACCCATTCGGCCCAACCAACCCAATTCTTCTTGCAGGAGTTAACTCCAAATCTAAATTACGAAATAGCAAGTTGTTTCCCATTGATTTTTCAACAGAATGCATTACAACTAATTTGTTAGTTTTACGACCAACTGCATCAAAATTTATACCTGCCGTTTTAGTAGGCGAAATATTTCTTGCACTTACTGCTTTTAATTCTGCTCTCCTTGATGCAGTGTCGCGTACTTGTGTTTTGTTACGCGTTTGTCTACCTTGAATGCCCTGACGAAGCCACGCAGTGTCTCGACGTACTTTGTTTGCAAGCGCTGCTTCTTCTGCTTCTTGAGAGAACAAAAAGGCTTCTTTTCGTTGAACAAACTCTGTGTAATTTCCGTTGACTTCAAAGGCACCATCTGGATAGGATGGTGCTAGCTCAAGAATACGAGATGCGCAATTTTCCAAGAATCGCCTATCGTGTGTAACAAATAGCATCGACATATTTGCCTGCAGTACAAAATTTTCTAGCCATTGAACTGCTTCTAAATCAAGATGATTCGTCGGCTCATCAAGAAGCATTACTTCAGGATCATGCACCAACCCACACGCGATTGAAACTCGCTTCTTCCATCCACCAGAAAGTTCACCAAATGGCTGATCGAAGCGACCAAAACCCAATTTAGATAACGCAATGGACGCAGCAACTTCGGCTTCAATTGTATCCCCACCAAGAGAATCAACGACTGCTTGAAGCGGAGTAATCTCTGTTGGAAAAATAGTATCTTGCGGCACAAACCAAATCCGAAGCCCACGCTTTGATGTGAGTTCTCCATCATCCGCAGTCTCAAACCCAGCAAGAATTTTCAAAAGCGTCGATTTTCCAGATCCATTTGGTCCAATGATGCCAAGTCGCTCGCCTTCTTCGACATGAAGGGTCACCCCATGAAAAAGGTGACGTGTTGAGAACGATTTTGAAATCATCCTTGCTGAAAGTAAATTTGCCATAAGAATTCATTCTACTTGTATCCTGCACACTTATGGCGAAACTCACAGGGCAGCAACTAATCGCAAAAGCTGGAAAATACCATACTGCTGGCAAGTTCGCACAAGCCGAAAAAATTTATAGGCAACTTCTACAGGCAAACCCAAATGACCTGACGATTATTCGACTTCTTGGCATGCTTGAACGAGACAGACGAAATTTGAAGGGTGCTGTTGATTGGTTTACGCTTGCAAAACAAATTTCAGGTGATGATCCAATTATTCTTGCAGAACTTGCACTCACTCTTGAACAAGCGGGCAAAACTGATAAAGCAATCAATATTGCAAACGAAGCAATTGCAAAATCACCAACTGATATGTCTATCGCACTGTTCTTCGCTAAAATGTGCCTATCCAGAGGGCTTGCATCTAAAGCCGGCAAAGCAATTGAAGTCGCGCTTGATTCTGACCCAAACAATCCCGAAGCGTGGTTACTTCTCTCACTGGCTGCAAACAGTGCAGGAAAACTTCCAGTCCCTCTTCAGTATGCGAAGAAACTCATTCAATTACAACCACAAACTGCACAACCATACGCAACACTTGCTACTGCGCATCGACTCAATGGTGATCTAAAAGAGGCTCTCGTTTCGTACAATAGAGCATTAGACTTAGATAAATCTTTCGTCGAAGCAGTTGCTGGAAAAGCTGAAGTTTTAGAATCTCTAGGAAAGACTGAAGAAGCAGATATACTTCTTACAAGTACTCAAGATTCTAATTCATCATTACTTGCACTTGCCAAGGCAAGAGTCGCCATGAAAAAGAACCAACCAAAGAAAGCGCTGAAAGCAATTGAACTCGTCTTACATCAACAAGTTTCTCCACATCAAAAATCTAATCTTTTGATGCATAAAGGAAGAGTACTTGAAAAACTTGAACGCTACGATGAAGCGTGGCAAGCATGGGAAGAAGGCAACACACTCCATGGCGGAAACTTCGCGCTCGCAGAACACATCAAACTCGTTGACACAATTATCGATTCGCCAATTTCTTTAAACAAAATCTCCGAATCCACGCAGCCCATTTTTATCGTTGGGATGTTTCGAAGCGGGACAACGTTGCTTGAGCAAATTTTAGGCGCACATCCAGAAATTGATGCCGCAGGTGAAGTTGATCAGATACTACGGTTTGTCAACGAAAAACCGTACCCTACATGCGTCACCGATCCTACTAAGGAATGGACATCTAAATACCTTCAGCGTCTAGATAGCCACAACAAATTCTGCACAGACAAAATGCCAATGAACTACTTGCATATTGGGTTAATACACACGCTCTTTCCAAATGCAAAAATAATCCACACAACAAGAAACCCACAAGACGTCTGCGTTTCTTGTTTTGCGAATACTTTCTCTGCCAACCACGCCTACACAAGTAACTTGAACGACTTAGCAAACGTCTACGAGCAATATCAACGCATCATCAATCACTGGGGGGCAATGTTTCCAAATCTTCTCTACGAAGTACCCTACGAGTTGCTCGTAGAAGATCTAGAGGGGACCGTCAAGGGTGTACTTGAACACATTGGAGCACCTTACAAAACCGCATGCCTTGAGTTTTACAACGTAAAAAGGATTGCTGTAACACCTAGTGCAGATCAAGTCCGCAAACCGATTTACAATTCTTCAGTTGGACGACATTTACACTTTTCTACACATCTTGATGCAATTAATGCTCTGAAATAATTGTTCGTGCAATGACCGAATTGTCAGCGCCAAAACAAATTGCAGCAGGAAGAGTTTCTGGGGAGCACCCAGCAAGTTGAGGATGTTTTACATTAATCACTGTAAAGTCTGCATATTTTCCAACCAAAATGTCACCTGCTGGAATACCTAAACAACGTGCCCCGTTCTTTGTTGACGCATCAATAAGATAATTTGCAACAGAACCAGAGTTGTCAACACAAACTCCACGTTCTTCGCGATGCAATCGTTGAACATACTCCATCCAACGCATTTCCTCTAGCATAGAAATACGAGCATTTGAATCTGTACCAAGTGAAACACAACCGTTCTGCTTTACAATTCGGTGCATATCGCAAATACCATCCGCTAGATTAGCTTCAGTAAGTGGGCATAAACAAACATTCCCACCTGTGCTGAGCCACTGTTCCATATCTGCCGGTGCGGTGTGAGTGCAGTGCACTGCTGTCACCATAGGAGAAACATCGATCGCATTGTTCAAGAGTGCCATCGGCGTGACACCATGTTCTTCAAGACACGCTTCTATTTCTTGACGCTGTTCTTCAAGATGAATATGCAACGGCATTCCACGATGTAATGCTCCGATTGCAATCTCTTTTATCGAATCAATATCTACTGCACGGACAGAATGAGCAACTGTTCCAACCCGTTGCATCGTGCCGTCAACATTCTTTGCAAGTGTATCGACTCGCTTCCACCATGCCTCAATATCTTGCGTACTAAACCTCAATTGCCCTGCCGAAAGCGATTCCTTTCGAGGACCACCATGCGCGTAGAAAGCGTGCAACAAAACAATTCGTATGCCAACTTCGCTCGCCGCTTCAAGTACAGCCCTGTCCATTGCAAAATCGTTTTCTTTGTCGTGATGAAAATAATGAAACTCACCAACTGTTGTAATTCCAGCTTGTCGCATCTCTGAAAAACTTTGAACACACAGCTCCCGGAAAGTATCCACTGAAACTTCATCAACGAGTTTGTACATCTCATCTCGCCACCCCCAAAAGGAGTCTCCGCCAGAGGCAAAAGTTTCACTTCTTCCGCGAAGCCCCCTTTGAAACGCATGGCTGTGAGCATTTACAAAACCAGGAAGAAACGCCCCTTTGTCAGAACCGTCTCCCTCCCCGATATGTGTAATCACTCCTTCTTCAACAGTAATTGATTTTCCGGGGCAAAACCCTCCATCAATCCAAACTAGTTCTGGGTGGTAGACCGTCATTGCTTTGCACCGCAAAAGTGCTCAATTGCAGCATTGATTGTTGCTCGACACGTTTCCATCTCAGCAATGGGAACATATTCGTCTGGCCTATGCGCAACCGCGATGTCGCCTGCTCCATACAACACACATTCGTATCCTGCTTTTGATAGATACCCGCCATCTGTGCCGAAGGAAACACCAATGCTTTCTTCTTGATTTATATACTGGGATAACCATTGATTGACTGAAGAAATTTCGGGGGTGAGCATGGTTGGGTTATCACCAAGTTCGGTGAGAGTCCATGGGAGATTACAACTCTCTGAAATTGCTTCTTCTATTTCTGCAAGAACGTCCTTCTTCTCTTGATCGGGCAATAATCTCAAGCCGACGCCAATCTCGCAAGAATCTGGCACAACATTAATTGCTGATCCACTTTGAGCGGTTGAAACGGTGAGTACAGGAAACTTCGCTACCCCCGGAAAGTGTTCGCTAGTTTCGGTTCGTTCTGATTCGTATTGCTTAGAGAGTTCAGAAAGTGCGCAAATTACTTTGCCGCCTTCAACAAGCGCATTCTTCCCTAGATGAGGAGAACCAGTATGTGCAGAAGCACCTTCAATAAATACTTGTAGACTGATGTGTCCTTTATGCAAGCGTACAACTTGCAAGGAAGTTGGCTCTCCAATGATGACTTGTGTTGGAATTGGAACAGGCAAGCCGTTTTCTAAAATATGTCGAGCCCCGTAGGAGCCTACTTCTTCATCGCAAAGCAAAAGTACTGCCAAACACCCCCGTTCTATTTTTGCTTCCAATATCGCCTGCAATGCAATTGCGACAAATCCTTTCATGTCGCATGAGCCGCGGGCATACCAGTTGTCATTTCTCTGCGTCAGCGTCCAAGGATCACTTTGCCAATTTTTGTGGTCTGGGGCGGGGACAGTATCCATGTGTCCGCAAAGTGTGAGTCCTTGCGTAGATGGTTCGCCTTTTGTCAGCAACAAATTAAACTTGTTAGTTGCATGTGATTGCAGGCGATGTGTTGCAACTTCCGTATCTGCAATCAACTGCTCAAGATAGGTAACGAACGGTTCATTGCTCAACTCACTTGTCGTATCAATTGCAATAATGTTAGTAAGAAGTTGTTTTAGCTCCATCTTTATATAGAGTAAACGATACCATGCACTTTATGGCTAAAAAGAAATTAATTACACCTGAAGAACTTGATAATCTTGTCTCTGTTGGCAACCCCCAAATATCACCCGACGGATCGCAGATTTTGTACACAAAGAAATGCGTAAGAGAAGGTGTCAGTCACACGTCTATTTGGCTCACCCAAACAAAGGGCACAAAGAAACCACGCGCTTTAACTGGCGGTGATAAAGACGGCATGCCTCGGTGGTCGCCTGATGGCTTGCAAGTTGCTTTTGTGCGAGGGAGCGAATCGGGCTCGCAAATTTTTACAATTGATATGGATGGTGGAGAAGCACAGCAACTGACGAACTTCCCTGAAGGGGCAATCAGTGAAATGCAGTGGTCACCTAAGGGATGTTGCCTTGCAGTTTCATATCGAAAAACCGAAGAACAGTTCACTCACGCAGCGAGTGAAAAACGAAAAGAACATAAAGAAAGTGATCCACCAGTTATTACCGAGTCCGCTTGGTATCGTCTTGATGGAGACGGATACTTTGGCGACGCTCGATTTCAACTTTACCTTGTTGATATCTGCACAGGAAAACGCAAAAACATCTGGTCCAAAGACACGCTTGGCTTCTACTCCTATTGTTGGTCACCAAAAGGAGACAAAATTGCAATTACAACGGACACCAGTAAGAAGGCACTTACTGATTCAAGACCAACAAAAATTGTCATTCACGATGTTGTAACAAAAAAGAACAACACCCTTCCAAATTGCACAAAGGGTCCAAAAGATGCTATCAGTTGGTCGCCAAATGGAAAATATCTTGCTTGGGCTGGTCGAGAGGGAGACGAATCTACATATTCAACTGAGAACCTTGAACTCTATGTTGCAAGTGCAACGAAAGGGAATGCGAAGTCGCTTACTTCAGCAATTGACCGATGTTTAATGGCGGTTACACTTTCTGATACCGGAGAAGTTTCATTTGGCGCTTGGCTTGGTTGGTCTCACGATTCCAAAAATATTTTTGTCAAAATCGGCTGGCATGGCGAGGAACAAATTTGTGCTATTCCTCGCACGGGTGGAAAATTCAATCCACTCACAAATGGAAACGCCATACATTCCATTGGCAATTTTGCCGCGGATGGAATAACTTGTTCTATGATGATTGGCTCTGCAATTGCTCCACCAGAAATCTATAAGGGGAAAGTCGGGGCAAGCAAAATTTCATGTAAGCAGGTTACATTCGAAAACACCAAGTGGTGCGAAGAACATGCTGTCGCAACACCAAAAGAAAAATGGATTACGGGCAAAGACAAATCAAAAGTCCATTGCTGGATCATGAAGCCCCCGAAAGAGGCAAAACACAAAAAGTCAAAACCAGCCGTGCTTCAAATTCATGGCGGACCGCACGCACAATATGGCTGGGCATTCTTTCACGAATTTCAATGCCTCGCTTCTGCTGGCTACACTGTTGTCTATTCCAACCCTCGCGGATCAAAAGGATACGGTCGGGATCACTGTGACGCGATTCGTAACGATTGGGGCGGAGCTGACTGGGTAGATATGCAAACTGTGATAGCGATGATGCAAAAAGATAAGAACATCAATGCAAAGAACAT
>CAZRPZ010000006.1:0-13090 GCA_964602215.1 uncultured Isosphaeraceae bacterium
ATTCCTGCGTGGAGCAATGAGATTACTTCTCGAAACTCATCCATATCGCCCATAGTAGAGCCGAGAACCGACAATTGATTCCAAAAAATGCGAGCAAGATCTGTGTTGGGTGATGCACCCGCTGTACAACCGCATGTGACAAGTGACCCGCCACGAGCAAGTGATTTGATGCAAGGAAGATGGAGGGGTCCACCGACAGAATCAACACACACATTAACACCACGTTTATTTGTCATTTGCCGAACGGTGCGAGACCAATCTTCCCCAACATCAAGAATCGTTTCGCAAGCACCGAGTTCGGCGGCTCTATCAAGTTTCCATTGATGTCTTGAAGTGACGATTGTTTTGCAATTGAAATGTTTACATATATTAAATGCAGCAAGTGCAGCTCCCCCACCGATTCCAGTAATCAATACGGATTGACCCTCTTGAAGTTTGGCGCGAGAGATTAACATTCGCCACGCCGTTAGGTGAGCAAGCCCGAACGCTGCCGCATCAATTGGGTCTGTATCACCAACATCAAGGATATTGGAAACGGGTGCTTCAAAGAACTCAGCATTCGTCCCATTGTCGTGTTCACCAATCATGCGAATGTCGGGAGGAATTGATGGAACATCAGGAAGTAATGGTTCCTCTTGTTGTACTGCTGCGTTCAATAAAACACGTTTGCCAATCCACGCTTCGTCAACATACTCACCAACAGAGTGGACAATCCCGCAACCATCGGAGCCACTCACCCTCGGAAACTCGAGGTTGAGTCCGGGCATTCCAATACCGACCCACAAATCAAGATGGTTCAGTGCAGACGCTTCGGTTTTAACTACAACTGTGTTCGGCTTCGGTTCACATGCTTGCCAATCGTTGACGTATTCCACGTTTTGAGCAACTGGCACACCCTCTCCCCTAATGATGGCTGCCTTCATGTCGTTTGTTCTCGCTCATTTCTGATTGCTCGCAGTAAATCCCTAGTTCGAATGATGCCTTCAAACTCACTCATTGTTGGACCCTCGTATTCAACTCCAATCCAGCCCCGATATCCCGCATCAAGAACAATGTCGATCATTTTTTCATAATCAGTGTGTGTTTCATTGCCCTGAGAATCAAAGTCATGTGACTTTGCACTCACCGCCTTCGCATACGGCATTAGTTCAGCGACACCTTTGTAGCGATCGTATTCTTCGAGTGTTGTCCAATCTATAATAAAATTACCGAAGTCTGGCAGGGTGCCACACCGTGGATGATTTACTTCTTGAATCACAGAAGCAAGCCACTGACCATTAGAACTTAACCCCCCATGATTCTCAACAATGACATTGATTTTTTTTGTATCACCATGTTCGGTCAAACGACGAAGTCCATCTGCTGCGAGTTTGCGTTGTTCATCTGGAGTTCCTTCCGACTGCGCATTCACTCGAATTGAATGGCACCCAAGTTCAATCGCTGCATCAATCCACTTATAATGATTTTCAATTGCTTTCGTTTGAGCAGAAGTATCTGGATCACCCAAATTGCCCTCGCCATCGCACATGATGAGTAAACTTTTTACACCAAAATCATCACATCGTGCTTTTAACTCTCTAACAAATTCTTGAGTTGGTTGTTGTTCTGGAAAAAAAGAGTTGACATATTCGACAGCCTCGATGTCAAACTGTTCCTTCGTTACGCGAGGGAAATCGATCGGTTCGATGTACCCTGCTTGATGAGCTCTGTGAAGTGACCACTGAGCAAGTGAGATATCAAATAGGCGTTTCATAGTTACATCGTAACCAAGGAGAGCGATGTGTGGGGTATGATTGCAACCCACCATGCTCAAACAGAAACATTGGATGTATTGGCCAAGCATTATCGTGGCGACTTGGCTGGGACTTTTTCTAATGTACGGGTGGAAAAGCACACAATACATGCTTGAACTTTACGACGAGGCGGCAAGGGCGATGCTTGCAGGCGCACCAATTGAGTCGTTGCCACCCGGAATGGCATATCCACCCCTACTTGTATCGATTTACATTCCCCTTTCATTCTTGAGCGAATGGTTGCAACGAATCGCTGTGATAGGAGTGATATCGGTACTCCTCGTATTTATCTTTTCCACCATTCAGTCGATGATTGTTGGAAAACAATCATTTAAATCGACGCTTACATTTTGGATTCTGATTACCCTCGTCGTTGGCAGGTATGTCACTTCGCCAATTGAAAATTACAGCAACGATCTGCTTGTTGCTGGGCTCATTGTCCTTGGAATTCGCCTTTGGGCGAATGCAAGAGAAAGGTCTGGGGGGGTAACAATGGGCATTGCTGCTGCATGTAAAGCAACCCCACTACTGTTCTTCCCGTTTCTTCTTTTGCAACGACGGTGGAAGGCAGCAACCGTCATGGCAATTGTGACAATAATCGCCTTTGAAATTCCAGACATTCTCTTCCCAAGAGAAGTAGGAACATGGGGGGGATATTGGATATCTCTTGTTACAAATTCATTGAACCTATCAGACGGCGCACACAATGTTGTGCATTGGTCAAGTTGGAATCAACTAAATCAAAGTGCTGCTGGAACAATTACACGATTGTTTTCGTATTCGAATCCCTCGAATATAGACGGGGTTAATGTATGTATTGCTGAACTTCAACCATCAACAATTAAGTCAATCATACTTGTTTCCCGAATATTGATTGTTGGAGTACTTGTCGCTGCGATATGCAAACCGTCAAAGACCCCAATTGTCATCCGTCGATTTAGCGAAGGAGCATTGATTATCTGTGGCATGTTATTGCTCTCACCTATGAGCAGCAAAGCGCATTTCTTTATTTTGATTTTGCCCGCGGCAATTATGATTCGGTTTTATCTTTGGGAACAAAAAGACAAACTAATCGCACTGCTTTTAATTGCAATGTTTTTGTATGGAACAATGACAACCAAAGGTCTGCTTGGAAAAGAAGCGGGAAGAGCAGTTTTGGCAACCGGTTCAGTTACTTGGTGTACGTTGCTAGCAATGCTCGGAACATGGCGAGTTATGTGGCTTCACTCTTCTTCAGTGTCTTCTGAATCTAAAAAACAGTGAAAACCTACGCAGGGGACGTGTTCTGGTTCATCGCTTTGGTGAATTTCTTCTATAAGACTGTGAACCTGTTTGACATGTTTAGCGCTGAGTGGAACCGAGATAACCTGTTGTCCATGGGTTGAACCAGTAATAGTTGTTAGCACAGCAACAGTTTCTTCGTGTTTAAGTGCGCCAAGTACATGTTCGCCAACTTGGTTTGCAATTGGGTGAAGGGGAGTTACAAAATGAGGCACACCTTCCTCAGTTGCTTCTTGTGTTTCTTCGATTTCTTTTTTTGGTTCTTCAGCAGTCATTGTGTTGCCTCATTTGCAAAGAGTATGGCATTTTCCATTGCAGCGGGAATTTGTTCTGGATCTTTACCGCCCGCTTGAGCAGTATCTGGCTTTCCGCCTCCGCCACCACCACAAATTTTTGCTGCTTCTCGCACCCAATCACCCGCCTTCAATCCTTTACCGATGAGTGCTTTGCTTACGCCAGCAACAATTATGACCTTTCCATTTTCGTAGTCACTTGAAAACAGTATGGCAGCGCCCTCAGGACGTTTCGAGCGAATTGCATCAAGAGCGGTCATCATTGAATCTTTATCACCGCCATTAATTTCCGCAACAACAATGTTTTCATCTCTTTCGGCAATCTCTCTTGCCTGTTCAAGGATCACATCTCGTTTTGACAAGGTGGCTTTCTTTTGATGCTCTTTTACTCGCTCAAACAATTGTTTCAACGATTTCTTAGCAGCATGACGGGTGAGTTGTGAGAGTGTCAGTTCATCCACAAGACGAATCAGTTCATCATACTTGTCGCACAGCAATTGTCCTTCGGAATTCTTTGCCTCGTTAATTTGTTGCAACAGAGAAACCCCTGCTTCAAGTGCTTGCTTTGCGATGTTTCCGGTTATTGCAACAATACGCCTTGTCCCTGAAGCAAGTGCTTGTTCGTGAAGTATCAGGAAGTGTTTGGCAGAATCGCAACGCTGAATATGTGTTCCCCCACAAAACTCTACAGAGCACTCATTCCAATTTTCATTTGTAGGGTCGTTAAGCAACGTATCGACATCTGTTCCAATACTAACAACTCGTACTGGATCAGGATATTGTTCGCCAAACACAGCTCGGACACCATAAATTTGTTGGGCGAGTTCAAGGGGAACATCTTTCGCATCAACGCAATTATTTTGCTTAATTGCATGTTGAACAAGTTGTTCCACACGCTCTATTTCTTCATCGCTCATCGGGTGAGAACTTGAAAAGTCAAAACGTAATTTTTCATCATCAACAAGAGAGCCGCGTTGATGTATTTCGTCTATGAGTACTTCTCGAAGTGCATGATTGAGGAGGTGAGTGCATGTGTGATTAGACAAAATAGCATTGCGGCGATCAGCATCGACAGAAGCAGTAACTTGATTGCCACATTGCATTGAGCCATCAACAAGATGCCCAATGTGTAAAACATACTCGCCAAATCGATGCGTATCTTCAACATGAAATGTACCGTTCCCGCCGTCCACTGTAATCGAGCCGGAATCACCAACCTGACCACCCGCCTCTGCATAAAAGGGTGTTTCATCGAGAATAACACCTATGGTTTCTCCACGCTCGGCTTCTTGGGTGAGTTTTTTCCCATTCCAAACTGCTTTTACTTCTGCATTTCGAATTGTGAATTCGTACTTCCATGAATCATTAGTAGCAGCAATGTTTTGTGACTGTAGTTCACCTAAAACTTCTGGCGGAAGTTGCATATGTTGTTCAACATCCGAAGTTGCTTTTGACGCCTCTCTTGCTTCTTCCATGAGTAATTCATACCCAGAACGGTCGACCACTACACCACACTCTTCTGCCATGACCTCGGTTAAGTCGATTGGGAATCCAAAAGTGTCATGAAGGGCGAACGCACTATTTGCATCAATTGTTTTCCCATCACCTTCTTGCACCGCACGTTCAAAGAGTGCAATGCCTCGATCAAGGGTATTAAGAAAACTTTCCTCTTCATCTTGAATGATGTGTTCAATTTGCAATTGATGTTCTTTAATCTCAGGAAATGTTTCACCCAGTATTTCAATTACAGCAGGAACGAGTTTGCATAGAAACGGTACATCCACACCAAATGTTTGGTGTGCATGGCGAACACCTCTTCGCAAAATACGGCGAAGTACATATTCTCGTCCAGTTGCACCAAGTCTCCCGCCATCAGCAATGGCAATAACAAGGCATCTAATATGGTCAGCAAGTACGCGGTAAGCGATATCAATTGCATCATCAAATTTTCCGCTGTATGCAACAGCTCCAGTTAGTTTTTGAATTGCATCAAAGATTGGTGCCCACAAATCGGTGTCGTAATTACTCGTTTTTCCCTGAAGAATGCGGACAATTCGTTCAAGCCCCATTCCTGTATCGACATGTTTGTTCGGCAGAGGGGTGAGTGTGCCATCTTCCCCGCGATTATATTGAATGAAGACTAAGTTCCAAAATTCGATGACGTTTGGATCATCCAGATTGACCAGATCGCCGCCTTGCCCATCTGGCGTGCCGTCATAATGCACTTCACTACATGGTCCACAAGGTCCCGTACTTCCCATTTCCCAAAAATTCTCTTTCCGATCCCAGCGAGTGATGTGTGAATGGTCAATGTCGGTTAGTTCTTTCCATAATTCTTCGGTTTCGATATCTGGCTCAAGACCATCCTCTTTATCTCCAGCAAAAACAGTCACGTACAATCGAGATTTATCGAGTCCCCAAACTTCGGTTATCAACTCCCATGCCCACGAAATTGCCTCTGCCTTAAAGTAATCCCCAAACGACCAATTCCCCAACATTTCAAAAAATGTGTGGTGGTATGTATCTCGTCCTACGTCTTCAAGGTCGTTGTGCTTTCCACCCGCTCGAATACACTTCTGAGTATTGACAGCCCTTGTGAAGGGTCGAGTCCCTCTTCCAAGAAATACATCCTTGAATTGATTCATGCCCGCGTTTGCAAAAAGCAAGGTTGGGTCATCATGTGGAATGACCGAGCTAGAAGGAGCGGAAGTGTGTTGACACCGCTCTGTAAAGAAGTCAATGAACTGTCTTCGAATTTCAGCTGAACTTGATGGCATGTACGTTAGTTCCGAGGAGTATCAATCCGTAACACATTAAAGGCAGGAGGGGGAGGGTCGAAAAGGCGAATTGTACTCTGCTACATCTATTTCTGGTATCCTTCGCGGTTCTGATGTCGCAACGAACACCCATTATTGGTGGTAATTGGAAGATGAATACAGATCTTGAATCTGGAATGAATCTGGCAAGTTGTGTCGTGGATGCAGTACAGAATGACGATTCATGTGAGGTTGTACTCTATCCCCCATTTCCATACCTCCAAACAATCCAGACTGTGATAAATCATTCAAACGTAAAACTGGGTGCTCAAAATATGTGGCATGAACCACAGGGTGCATTTACCGGAGAAACAAGTGGGGCGATGCTTCAAGAAATAGGTGTTTCCAGCGTACTCATTGGACACAGTGAAAGACGACATATTTTGATGGAGACTGATCAACTAATTGCACAAAAAGTTTCATTCGGGCTATCAATGAATTTTCAAGTTGTACTTTGCGTAGGTGAAACAATTGAACAACGAGAAGATGGAAATACAATGACTGTAGTACTCTCGCAAGTTTCTAAAGGCCTATCAGGGGTCGATTCATCAACAATGGCGGCAGTTGTTATTGCGTACGAACCCGTTTGGGCAATTGGCACTGGGAAAACAGCAACTCCAGAAGATGCTCAAACCGTACACGCGAGTATTCGAGACAGTCTCGCTGAATTGTACGATTCAAATATTGCTCAACAAACCCGTATTCAGTATGGTGGCTCTGTAAAACCCGAAAACGCGACAGATTTGTTTGCTTGTGAGGACATTGATGGTGCACTTGTTGGTGGAGCTTCCTTATCTGCTGATTCGTTTAACGCTATAGTGACTGCAGCACAACAATCTTAACCAGTATGGAATTTACACAATGAATAACACGTTTCTCATTATTACAATCGCACTCATCGTTGTTTCAGTTGCAATGATTCTTATTATTTTGGTTCAACGCCCACAAGGTGGGGGTTTAGCATCTGCATTTGGTGGAGCAGGTGGCGGTGGAACAGATACAGTTTTTGGTGGAAGAGTTGGAGATGCATTGACCGTGATGACAGTGATCACATTTATTTTGTTCCTCGGCTTAGCAGTTACACTAAGTCTTGTTGAGAGTAAATCAGTAACGGCAGATTCAACTAACGTCCAACCAACAACGCTCACTACCCCACCCACAACGACAGATTCAACCACATTGCCACCACCTACAAGCACACCATCGGATCACCCAACTGGTAATAGTGACTCAAACGATCATCCAACAGGTGGAAATTAATACATGCTTCGCTCGATGACCGGCTTCGGCCGAAGCTCAAGTCGAAAAGACAGAGTTTCTATTCAGGTAGAAATTCGTACGGTCAACAATAAATTCTACAAATCAAATATTCGTCTACCCGAACCACTGCAATCTCTCGAAACAGAGATTGATGTTGCTATTTCAAAGCAATTCCAAAGGGGCAGCGTTACGGTGAATGTGAAACTTGCGGATACTTCGCAACATGCAATTGCAACAATTAATAAGGAAGTGCTAGGAAATTATGTCAATCAGCTGAAAGAAGTTGATCCATCACTTTCAATCGATGCAAGCCGGCTTCTTCTGTTGCCGGGCGTGTTGCAAACCGATGATGACGACAAAGTTGTGTGTCGGCACAAGGAAGCAGTGATGGAATTGATTGCCCAAGCAAGTTCAGAGGCAACTGAAATGCGCAAAAGAGAAGGCGAGTTGCTTGAAGAAAATTTGATGAGCCATCTTGGAAGTATCGAAAACCATTTGTCATATATCACAGCTCGAGCCCCAGAAATAGTAGATGAATACCAATCGCGACTTCGCCAACGAATTGAAACTCTTCTATCTGAAATCGGTAAAAATGTTACAGAGGAAGATTTACTTCGTGAAGTTGCGATATTCGCTGAAAAGACTGATATTGCTGAAGAAATTGCCCGTCTTTCAGGTCATCTTGTGCAATTTCGAGAGTTGGTTGCTGGTTGTGACAAAGAACCCATTGGTCGAACGCTCGATTTTCTTGCTCAAGAGATGCTTCGTGAATCGAACACGATTGCGAGTAAATGCCTTGATGGTGAAACAAGTAGACGAATTGTTGAAATCAAGGGGGCAGTCGACCGCATTAAAGAACAAGTGCAAAACGCGGAATAGAGATTTTTTTGGTGTCTGACACCAGTTGTCAGACACCTGGATAAAATAACCCTGTGCCCAACGAATCTGACAACATTGATCGAACTTCTCGACTTGGTCCATTGGTTGACGATTCAACGATTGCAGAAGAGATTGATGGGCAGGATTTAGCCATCGTATTAAGTCGATATGACATTGGAGCAATCGAACAAATATCAGATTATCGCAAGGGTTCAAGGCGTGCCGCAAAAATGCTAGTTGGTTCGACAAAAGGAAAGTACTTACTGAAACGCAGGGCACACGGACATGATGTAAAAAAACAAGTTGAGTTCGCTCACAGCGTGCAAAGAGAACTTTCTGAGCACGGTTTTCCGGTTGCAGGTCTGGTTGAAACGATGGATGGGAAAACATTTGTCGAACACAACAGTCGTATGTATGAATTGTTCAAATTTATCAGCGGAAAACGTTTTGACAAATCAAATCCTTCAGCAGCAGAATCTGGAAGAATCCTTGCACATTTCCACGATATCCTTCGTGATTTTCCTTATGAACCATCTGCGACAAAGAAAACATTTCATCAGGGAGAACAGTTTTTTGGAATTATTTCCGAAGTCAATGAGATTCTTGCTCGAAACGAAACAAAAGAACAACTAAATGGTCTAGTCGATACAGTTGCTTACCTGCGTGAGCAATACGAACAAGCACACAGCCAAGTTGAAGCAGCAGGGTTTTCTTCGTTGCCAAAAGGCATCGTGCATGGCGACTGGCATCCCGGAAACACGCTTTACAAAGATGGCGAAATTATTGCGGTAATCGATTTCGATTCATTGAGAATCAGCCCAAGAATAACCGACATCGCAAACGGTGCCCTCCAATTTTCTATGCGAATGGGGGATGCAGAAGACGTTGATCAGTGGCCCGATACATTCCGAGGTCATACAATCCAGTCGATGGTACAGGCATACGATCAATTTACTACCCTCCCTATCATGGCATCCGAACGGACAATGTTACCGTCGCTTATGGTTGAAGCACTCATAGTTGAAAGTGTTATTCCCATTCACAAAACAGGTAGTTTTGGAAGGGTTCGTGGATCTGTCTTTTTGAAAATGGTTGAACGAAAACTGAATTGGTTAGAACCACGAATGCAACGAGTGATTGATGTTATTCAACCATCAATGGGAGATGAGGACAGTTTCTCATGAGAGATGATCTCGTTACAGTTGTGACCCCCCAAACAGAATTTGAAGCAAACATATTAGCGATTGTTTTGAAAGACAACGGTGTCGATGCATTTGTGTTCGCAAGTGCAGGGTCTATGCTAGGAGTATATTTGAGCGGGGGTACATTTGGTGTGCCAGTACAAGTCAGTCGCGATGAACTTGAGAAAGCAAAGCAAGTTCTTCTCGAAAATAAACGACACTCGATTGACATTGATTGGGATGAACTTGAGGCAGTTCAGGGCGAAGATAAACCATTTGAACCTGAAACAATGCCATTGACAGCAAGATTCGCGTTTGTGTGTGTCCTCCTCGCACTTATCGCAGGAATTGCAGTTGTTGTGCTTCAGTTCATTACTTAACCTAAAAACTCTTCAATCGCTTCAGCATCTTGTGGTCCCATTGGACCAACAGGGGTCATGACGACCCAGTCAGTTACATCAGTAGGTGTCAGTTGTTCTTTATGTCCTTGGCGAAGCGAGGTCACCAAGGCAGGCGTGTGCGCTAGTTCACCTGTAATTAAACCGTTGTTTACTTCAACAACTCGAAACCATAGATATTCACGCGGCGAGTCCTCGTCATCCGTATTCGACCAAGGAACTTGCACAAGACATGTTGCGTGTTCATTATCACCAATCTGTTTTGCTGCTTTCACAAAGACACTCCATTGCAATTGCGCAAAACTCGCTTGGCGGGAAGTGCTTCTCTGAGATTTGATAATCGATGAGTTACCCGAACTCATAGAACGGAGAGCATCTTGAGGGCAGATTTTCATACCATCGTGATGCGCAACCACAACCGATGGAGTTTTTCGATTTTCTCCTCTTGGCATCTCTTTTAAAAGGAGTGCAATTGCTTCGTTGCAACTCAAAAGAGATACTGTGAGTTGCGAGCCCAATGAAATTGGTTGCCCTGTAGAAGGCAGGGGCGATTCAAGTGTGAGTGCAGCTAATCCATCAATTAATTGGACTGCTTCAGAGGACTGAACCGCAGGAACACCGAGCATCTCAAGTTCAACGCGACCGCATCGTGTTAGGCCATGCGTCGTAACCCACGCCCAACGGTCTTCTGGCTCACTTGTTTCGGGCGATTCAACAAGTCGAGTTATCCAAAGTACTTCTTCTGGGGGTTCAATAGTATCTTGGACAAACACCGTCTCAATAATTTCTTTTGTAAACCATCTACCAGTTGAAAGATCGCACACACTATGTAATGGAATATCGATACCGCCGAACAATCGCATAAGATTTGAGAAATGTGTGAGGGGGTCACCTTTGTGCAAGATTGTTTGGACAGCAAGGATGCTTCCATTTTTAACACCAGTCGAGTCTCTGGTTGCATCATTTAGTGGTTCAACCCAAATCACAACATCAGTTGGAAGCCCGTTCACTCTGACCCGCATAGTCCAATCAATATCTCCATCGGGGGATTCAATTTCCTCTGCTTCGATACTTTCGCCCACAAACGATGCAAGATGCTTGCCCACTTCTTCCATGTCCATTTGTGTGTTTTCAATAACAAGTCGTAAATCAGTTGGGGTTGGTTGTTCCAATTCCCAAGGATGATCTTCACAAAGGTCGGCAAATTCTAATAAGTTAAAGTCACTCTTCATTTGTTAGTTCGCAACAATGTTGATGATTTTATGTGGCACGACAATAATTTTTCGAACAGTTAAACCCTCTAGAAGCTCGCTGATATGTGAATCTTGAAGTGCGAATTCCTCTAATTCTGCTGAGTCCGCATTCGATGGAACCATAATTTTCCCGCGGACTTTGCCCATGATTTGAACAGGCATTTCGACAACATCCAATTCGAGTTGGTCAGAATCAAATGATGGCCAACTTTGTAACGAAACGTACCCATCACCTCCAATTTTCGAAAACAACTCTTCAGCAATATGAGGTGCGAACGGAGAAAGAATTCGTAAAAATCGGTCAAGTTGGTTTTTTGTAATTGAATGTTCTGAGGTGGCAGTGTTTACGAATTCAATCATCGAAGCAATTGCTGTGTTGTAAGAAAGTTTTGGTATGTCTTGCGTAACCTTTGCTATCGTGACGTGGAGTGCACGTTCAACAGTTTCATTCGGTTCGGAATCAAGTGAAGAACAAATCTCACCAGAAGATTCGTCAAAAACAAGTCTCCAGCATCGTTGCAGGAAGCGATGGACACCAACAATGTCTCTGGTGTTCCAAGGAGCAGATTGCTCAAGGGGTCCCATGTACATCTCGTATAAACGAAGTGTATCAGCCCCATATTCTTCAATTACTTCATCAGGATTCACGACATTGCGAAGTGATTTACTCATTTTTGCAATCACCCGCTCAACTTCTTTACCACTTTCTGTTTCATAAAAATGACGATTACGCTCTTCAACAGAATCAGCAGAAACAAGAGATTTGTCTGCACGTCGATATGCAAAACTTGTCAACATCCCTTGATGGAATAATCTTTGGAAGGGCTCCTTGCAACTGACCTCACCCAAGTCAAATAAAAGTTTCTGCCAAAAACGAGCATATAGTAAATGCAAAACAGCGTGTTCGGCTCCACCGATATATAAATCAACACCATTACCCATCCAATATCGTTCTGCCTCTTTATTCACGAATCTGTGGGAATCGTGTGGACTGCAATATCGAAGTTCATACCAACAAGAGCCAGCCCAACCGGGCATAGTGTTTGATTCTCGGGTGACAGGGGTCTCGCTTGGAAGTACCGATGATTCAATTCCTACTTCGCCAGCGGTCGTATGTAACCAATCAGTTGCTTTTGCGAGAAGCGGTTGAGGGTCATCGGATTCTGTAGGTGTGTAATCATCAAGGTCAGGAAGAACAACAGGAAGCGTATCTTCTCCAACCGCGTAATGATTACCCTCAGCATCAAACACAACAGGGAATGGTTCTCCCCAATATCGTTGTCGTGAAAATAACCAATCACGAAGACGATAATTAACTTTTGCATCTCCAATTCCAGAATCAACAAGCCAATGAATGATGGCTTGTATTGCTTCTTCCGTATGAAGCCCATCGATCGAAACAATGTCACTTGAGGACTGAATTGCTTTGCCATACCCAGAGAAACATTGTTCAGTAGTGTCTTCAATGGGCTGGACGACCTCAGTAATTTGAATGTCAAACGCAACCGCGAAATCATGGTCTCTCTGATCGTGGGCTGGAACAGCCATGATTGCACCGTGTCCATATCCCATCAACACGTAATCCGCAATCCAAATCGGAATTTGCTGACCAGTCGCGGGGTTCATCGCAAATAGCCCAGTAAAAACCCCAGACTTTTCTTTTTGTTCTGCCATGCGTTCAACATCTGCGCGATTTTTAGTTTCTTTAACGTATTCACGAATGGAGCCAACTAATGGAGTCGTTCCACTTGGCGGATTATTCAGAATAGTGTCGACAAATGGATGTTCTGGCGCAAGCACCATAAAAGTTACACCGAAAATAGTATCGGGTCTGGTGGTATACACGAGAATGGAATCTTCACTGTCAACAACAGGAAAATGAATATCTGCACCCTCGCTTCTTCCAATCCATTCTTGTTGCATTCGTAATGTTGAC
>CAZRPZ010000007.1:0-10557 GCA_964602215.1 uncultured Isosphaeraceae bacterium
GCATTTCAAGAAGACCGTATTCACGAACTAATAGAAACTCAAATTGATAGCGAACTCTATAGAGCAGCACTTTGGTGGAGTAACCCTCACGAAGAACGCAAACTACTTGACCTATCTATTCGTGCAACATTCAACCCCTCGCCATGGGTTATGAAACTGATTGCAAATTATGGTTCTGGATCTCAGCAGACACCGTACACAGAATTGGTTGGACTTCCTCTCCGTGATAGAGATGGGAGTGTTTTACTCTCTGTTTTGGCAATTGAACAACTTGCACCAGAAAGAATAGAGCCGCTCATTGAATCTTGGTCATCGGATTATGATTTTGATCGGCAATTGGCTGCTGTACTCCTTGCGGGTTTGAGAGATTTACCACAACCGCAAGTTTCAACCCAGAATGAAACTATTGCGACAATCCAAAAAATCATTTCCCAGAAGGATGCAGAACTCGCTTGGAGAGCATTACATCGGAAGGATGGCTCAATCATTCCAGATGTTGCACTTGCAGGAATGATTGTCAATCAGAAGATGTTCATTCCAATCCTTGTTGAGGGCGTTCATAGTGGAAAATGGACTCACCCAGAACATGCTGTCTTGATTGCAGAATCATTTTTTCCTGAAATTACCAATAAGATTCCAATCGATCTTCTAAAGAATCCTCAAGCAAGACAGAAATGGTGGGCTCTCTTCACTTGCGGGTTGCTGAAAGAAGAATGATAATACCAAGTATGCATGATTCAGTTGCACTTTGTGTCATCATGATGCCCCGAGATTCAAATGTCTACGGAACGATTTTTGGAGGCATTATTCTTTCCTATATTGACCAAGCCGGATTTGTTGAAGCCCGTAAACACGGCAACCACCGATGGGTCACCGCTACAATTGATAAAGTTGAATTTGAAAAACCCGTGTATGTCGGAGATGTAGTACGGTTTTATACAACAACACAGAAAACTGGCCGCTCCTCAGTAGTAATTGGAGTAACAGTCGAAGCAGAACGTTTTGATACTGCAGAGAAAGTAGAAGTCACAGAGGCAGTCATGACAATGGTGAGTGTTGATGAAAATGGTCAATCCATTCCATTCAACTCTCCACCATCAGTTCCGACAAGAGGTTCCACATGACCACAAATATTGCTGTTTTATTCAGCGGTGGCGGTAGAACAGTTCTTAACCTTCTAGACAGTATCGAAGATGGAATCCTTGATGCGACCATTTCATTGGCAATTGCTTCAAAATCTGGAATCGATGGAATTGATCTCATCGCTGAAAGGGGTTTAGATGTTGCTGTTGCACGAACAATGAGTGAATCATCAGAAGTTGGTGATTTGAGAGTACAAACATGGCTAGATGAAATGCAACCCGATTTAATTTGTTTGTGTGGTTACTTGCGATACCTTCAAATCGAAACATGGATGGATGGAAGAGTCATCAATATTCACCCATCCATACTTCCAAAATTTGGTGGGAAGGGAATGTTTGGAATGAGAGTGCACGAAGCAGTTATTGAACAGGGAGAAACAAAAACTGGTTGTACGGTCCATTATGTTGATGAAGAGTACGATCATGGCCCCTCCATTCTTCAACTATTTTGCCCTGTGGAACCGTGCGATACTGCTCAAATCATTGCAGATAGAGTGTTTGAACTCGAATGTGAAGCGTACCCAACAGCAATCCAGATGGTAACAGAGCAACTCAAGGTATGATGAACAAAATACATCGATGAGCGAAACAAAAGAAACGAAAAAATCAAGACCATTCTTACGTGGGCTAGCAGTGTTGCTACCTTCAGTACTTACGCTATGGTTACTTGTTGCTGCATATCAATTCATCGACTCCAAAATTGCTGAGCCAATCAACGGTGGTATTCGCAGTGCATTTATTCAAATCCCAAAACATTTTCCAGATCTTGCCAACTCTCTTTCCATGCACCCCGACAAGGAATTGCTCGCTACCGAAGCGGCATCAAGGCATATTGCTGAAGGCGATCTTGAAGAAATGCAAGAATTATCGAATGAACTATTCGCTGATTCCGTGAATACATGGTGGGCTAATCATCCTTGGATGAATTTACTCGGCTTAATTGTCGCTGCGATTATTGTGTATATATGCGGCCGGCTTGTAGGTGGATTTTTAGGAAGATCTATCTACAGACGAATAGAGAATTTAATGGTTGCCGTTCCAATTATTCGAAAGGTTTATCCATACATCAAACAACTTGTTGACTTTTTGTTTAGTGAAAGTGATACGCCTAAATTTAGTGGTGTGGTTGCTGTGGAGTATCCTCGTAAAGGAATTTGGTCTGTCGGCTTCATGACTGGCGAATCTCTTAAAGCAATCGAAGAAAAAATTCCTGATTCCGTAACAATTTTTATTCCGAGTTCTCCAACACCGTTTACGGGATACACAATTACCGTACCTAGGAAAGATACTATCGACTTGCCTCTTACTGTTGAAGAGGCAGTTCGATTTGCAGTCAGTGGAGGAGTGCTCGTTCCAAACCATCAAGTAATGTCAAAAAGCAGCGACACTTCAAAACCTGCTAAAATAGAATCTCAACAAGAATCCGATGATGAAACGTCTGAATAAAAAGAGAAGAGTTCATGCAAATTAATATTAGTAGTAAACACCTAGAGATGACACCAAGCAATGAAGAATACATTCATTCAAAGGCATCAAAATTAACTCGATTCTATGACCGAATTGAACAAATTGATGTCAAAATTGAAAAAACAACACATGGTTTTGTCGCTGAAATAATTACTGATGTAGAGCATCACGATAATATTGTCGCAACAAATGAAGACATCGACATGTATGCTGCCTTTGATGGTTGCGTAGATCGAAGCGTGAGGCAACTCAGCGACTTAAAAAGCCGAATTCGTGACCACAAGCACAATACCCCTACTGGAGGGCAAGACAAATGAAACTGATGGATATTGTCGTTACAGACGCAATCATTCCTGAACTTAAAGCCACAAATCGAGATGGCGTAATTTCAGAAATGATCGATGCACTTGTGAGTGCAAATTGTGTGAATGAAGACCAGAGGGAAGAATTCACAAAAGCAATCATCCGCCGTGAAAATAAGGGGTCAACTGGTTTTGGTCATGGAGTTGCGGTCCCTCACGTAAAGCACTCTGATATTGATACCATGAGAATTGCCATCGGAAATAGTCCAGAGGGCATAGATTTCAAAGCACTTGACCGAGAGCCGGTGTATTCAGTAGTCTTGCTATTAAGCCCAGAGGACCAACCCGAGAATCACCTCGATGCGATGGAAGCCATCTTCAGCAGTTTGAGCCAAGATACATTTAGGCGATTCCTTCGACAGGCAAGTTCTGCAGAAGAAGTCCTCACCCTGCTCTCTGAAACAGACAACGCGGTTCGTTAACACGTTCAGATATGAACTTTCTAACTAATGCAACTCGCTTGAGTTGCCAATCCTGTAAACCCCACTCTACAAATGCCCTCAACTTCAACAACAATCACGATCAAAAACCGTCTCGGTATGCATGCGAGACCTGCAATGCTGTTTGCTGAAGTGGCAGGAAGATTTAGTGCCTCGATTACTGTCGGGCATGAGGAAAGCGATCAAGTTGATGCTAAGTCCATCATGCAACTCATGATGCTTGCAGCAACCGAGGGTACAAAACTCACAATTAATGCTGATGGTGATGATGCAGATGCTGCGATTGCAGAACTATCTGCTTTGGTCTCATCTGGCTTTAATGAATAAATCTGATTTAGTGGCTGTTTCTAGTGACAGCCACTGTGTTTCTGTTTCTAGTGACAGCCACCTTTCGCTCGCGGACTCGCTCTATGTGACAGTCACGTCGAAGCCACCTTTCCTCGTTGACTCACTAGCGTCGTAATTGTTCGGCACGCAAGTCGCGGGTCATCAATGATCCTATAGCGTCTTCGATAGAGAGGTTTTCGAACAGAACACTATACATCGCTGAAGATATCGGCATATCAACTCCATGCTTCTTAGAGAGATCGCGTACTGCTCTTGTTGTTGGTACACCTTCAACAACCGAGCCCATCGTTTCAGTAATTGAGTCTACATCTTCACCTTTTCCCAATCGTTCACCACATGTACGATTGCGACCGTGTGGGCTAAAACATGTTGTTGCCAAATCCCCAACCCCAGCTATTCCGAAAAAAGTTTCAAGAGTAGCACCCATTGCGACGCCTAATCTAGACATTTCTGCAAGTCCACGTGCAAGCATCGCGGACTTTGCATTATCGCCAAGTTGCATTCCATCGCAAATTCCCGCTGCAATTGCGATGACATTTTTCAACGCCCCTGCAAGTTCAACACCTAGAGGATCACCATGCGTATACACCCGTAGCCAAGGCACATCGAATAATGTTTGCATTTGTATTGCAACATCTTCATCGATTGAACTTGACACTAGAACCGCTGGTTGTCTGCGAACTAATTCTGTAGCGATTGTAGGTCCCGACAACACACAGGTTGAATGGGACTCACCTATTGCTTCTTCAAGAATTTGAGTTGGTAATAAATTTGTTTCCAACTCTATTCCTTTTGCGACACATCCGATAGGAACTCCCAAAGGCAAAGGGCTTTCCAACTGTTTCCAAACTGTTCGAATAAATTGTGTAGGTATTGCATTAATTGCAACATCAATCCCATCCAACGCTTCGTTTCCATCACCCGTAACAAGTACGGATTTATCTAATGTAAAATCTGGTAAACGGGGAGAATTTCTATCAAATCTCAGTTGGTCTACATCCTTTTGAAACGGTCCCCACAAACGCACCTCAACGCCTCTGCTCTGCAATGCGTCTGCAAGAACAAGCCCCATTTGCCCATCCCCTATCACTGCCGCGATTGTCATGCTGTACCTGCTTTCATTTGAACCAAATATCTCATAAGATTACGGTAATCCTAACCGAACAATACCATTGCAATAGGGCTATAGTAGTAAAGAAACATTAGGAACCCAGTAAACTCGGAACCCCCATTTCATGATGTCAGAAGAAGAGAATATTCAGTTATCAGATCAATCGGGAGCAATGGAAGGTGCTAGACGGCTTGAACGTCGATTACTCATTGCACTTAGTGGTGGCGTGTTACTCGCTGTTTCATGGATTGGCCACCTTCTAGGGGCACATGCCCTTGTTTCTGAAATTCCCGCCTCAATCGGGGCAATCATTCTCGTCATCCCACTCCTTGCAGGAGCATGGACCGAGATCAAAAAAGGGAAACCCTCTAGTGATGCACTTGCATCACTCGCTGTCGTCGCTGCTTTATCTGCAGGTATGTACCTCGCAGCTGGTTTTCTAGCACTCTTTCTCTGGATGGCAAATCTCATTCTCAGTCGTACGGCTTGGGGTGCTCAACGAGCGATACGTGATTTAGTCGACCTTACTCCCGGAAGTGCACGAATTGTCGAGGGCGACTCACAGCGAGAAGTTCCATTACAAGAAGTTGCCATCGGGATGATTATTCGAGTTCGTCCGGGTGAGAACCTCCCTGCTGACGGTGTCATCATTAATGGAAATTCTGATATTAACCAAGCATCACTTACTGGTGAGGCTGTTCCTGTTGAAGCGCAAACTGGCACGGAAGTGTATGCAGGCACAACGAATCTCACTGGTCAAATTGACGTGAAGGTGACAGCCGTAGCAGCAGAAACAACAATCGGTAAAGTCGAGTCTCTCATTCGTGAAGCAGAATCAACACGCACACAAAAACAAGAACTCATTGAACAACTCGCATCGTATTACTTTTCAATTGTTGTCATGGTTGCAGCAGTCGTTTGGTTCTTTACAAGCCGAAGTGCTGACGAAGCAATTCGCGCAGATGCTGCTGTTCGTGCAATTACTGTTCTTGTTGTGACGTGTCCGGGGGGATTGTTGATTGCACACCCAACAGCGATGGTTGCAGCATTTGCAGCTGCTGCAAGACTTGGCATCATGATTAAACATACTCAAACACTTGAAGCTGCAGCTGGAATTGATACTGTCATTATGGACAAAACAGGTACGTTAACTACTGGCAATTTTGCTGTTAGTCGGCTTGCACCATCTGAGGGAGTAGAAGGTGCATCGCTTTTACAAGCTGCAGCAGATGCTGAGCAACACTCAAATCATCCCCTCGCAAAGTCAATCCTTGAAACTGCGACACAAGCCAATATTACACCAGAACATGTTGATAATTACGAGGAAGTGCACGGGCGTGGTGTTATTGCTCACACAAGTGGTGCTGATATTTTTGCAGGTCGTGGCGCTTGGCTTGAAAGTTTGAACGCTTCAGTCACGAACCTGATTAATGCAGTGTCTGCGAAAATTGAAGGCATGTCTAGCGTACACATCATGCGAGGCACTCAATACTTGGGGGCTGTTGGGCTTGAAGATAAGCTCCGTCCGCATGCAGCTGAAGCCGTTGAGAATATGAGAAGGAATGGCGTTCGTCGAGTTTCTATCTTTACTGGTGATCGACTTGATGTTGCAAAACGTGTTGCACAAGCAGTGGGTGTCGATTCGATTGAAGCAGAATGCTTGCCAGAAGAGAAGCACGAAGAACTTAAATATTTGATTAGTCGCGGACATAACACTCTTGTCGTTGGTGATGGCATAAACGATGGACCAATACTTGCTACGGCTGATGTAGGCGTTGCGATGGGCTTGAGTGGTTCCGACATTGCAACCAATAGTGCAGGCGTAGCATTAATGAATGATGATTTACGCAACATCCCGTTCCTAATCTCTTTAGCCCGTAAAACAAAAAGTATTATCGCCCAGAATATTGGAGCATCACTTGTGCTAGCAATTTTGGGATTAGCACTCGCCGCAACTGGCAATATAAATATTTGGATTACTCCGTTTTACTACGCACTTGGGTACGTCGTAGTTATTGCCAACAGTTTAAGACTCATCCGATTCGGTGAAGAATTCACTTCAGTTGTGGAATCTCAACGTCGAATGGAAGAGTCCCGTGTCGCTAAACCTATTCGACAAATTGCAAGCGCTTAACTGATAACAGTCATATCCTTGTTACGCAATCGTAATTGATTCATCAAGGAAGACGTCTTGAATTGCATTCAATAATTGAACACCGTCTTCCATAGGGCGTTGGAATGATTTCCTGCCACTGATGAGTCCACAGCCACCTGCCCGTTTATTTATAACAGCTGTACGAACTGCTTGACCAAAATCGTCTTCTCCTGAAGCGCCGCCTGAATTAATTAAACCACATCGACCGCTGTAACAATTTAAGACTTGATAGCGGCATAAATCAATCGGATGATTGGTGCATAACTCGTCGTACATTCCCTTATGGAATTTTCCATACGAAGTGCCGTTCTCGTTCATTGCAATATACCCGCCATTATTCGTTGCCTGCTTTTGCTTGATGATATCAGCTTGAATAGTGACCCCAAGATGGTTTGCTTGACCCGTTAAATCTGCTGAAGCATGATAGTCTGTACCGCCAGTTTTAAAATCACTGTTACGCAAATAACACCAGAGCACTGTAGCCATACCAAGTTGATGCGCTAGTTCAAACGCTTGTGCAACTTCTTGAATTTGCCGACTTGATTCTTCAGAGCCATAATAAATTGTTGCGCCAACTGCTGCTGCACCTAAATTCCATGCTTCTTCAACCGAGCCAAACATGACTTGGTCAAAAGAATTTGGACTCGTAAGCAATTCGTTGTGATTGATTTTCACTATAAAGGGGATTTTGTGGGCGTAATCTCTTGCGACTGTTCCGAAGACTCCAAACGTGGAAGCGACCGCATTACATCCACCCTCAACAGCGAGTTCAAGTATGTTTGCTGGATCGAAATACAGTGGGTTCGGTGTAAAGGAAGCACCAGCAGAATGTTCGATGCCTTGATCCACAGGAAGGATAGAAAGATACCCAGATCCTCCTAAACGCCCATGCCCATAAATGGAAGCCAAGTTTCGAAGGACTTGTGGATTTCGATCGCTATTTTTCCACGTTCGATCAATGAAGTCTGGTCCCGGAAGGTGAAGCAATTCTGAAGATACTTTTGAGGTATACCCAAGCAAATCATCAGTTTCAGTTCCTAGGTATTCAGTCGTTGCAGTGGTCATGGCTCTGCTCCTTTTGTACGTACATTATAACGTAACTGCCTGCCCATCTCGCCTTGAATCGCTCGCACCTGCATATCCATCTTCAAGACCTTGCACAATTTGACCGCCACCGAAGACAACACTTCGTTTTTCTGCGATCTCAAGTTCGTGCCCTGCATCTTCAAGCCCTGCATACACATCATTGGAAAAACCCGGTTCTATCGCGACTCTCTTCCCACCAATCAATTTCCAACGGGGTGCATCAAGAGCTGCTTGTGGGTTCTGATTCGCGAATACCATCCTACAGATTACTTGCAGATGCCCTTGGGGTTGCATTGGACCACCCATTACGCCAAATGGGGTTCGTAGATTGCCCTGCACTAAGAATCCCGGAATGATGGTATGGAACGGTCTCTTGCTTGGACCTATGCAATTTGGGTGATCTGGATCAAGTGTAAAACCGCGTCCTCGATTTTGTAAGGCGATTCCTGTTGTAGGAACAACTTGCCCAGAACCAAATCCCTCAAAATTACTTTGAATAAATGAGCACTGCATGCCATTTGCATCACCTGTCGCTAAATATACGGTTGAGGCATATCTTGGAATTGAACTTGCATCAATCTGTGTCGCTGTGTTTGTCATTGTTGAACAGTGTTGTTCAATCCTATCATCATCAAGTAAATCACCACAATCGCCAGAAATATCTAGGTCTCCAACAAATGTATGAGCATCAGCAAATGCACGCTTCATTGCTTCGATTTGAATGTGCAAGACTTCAGGAGTATCACAATTTGACAAATCAACTTTTGCCTTCTGCACGATTTTCATCGCAATCAGTGCTGCTATTCCCTGCCCATTAGGCGGAAGTTCATAGAATTGGGCACTACCAACATCAATAAAAAGTGGTTCAACCCATTCACTTGTGTGCAATTCTAAATCTACTTTGCGTAAGTAACCGCCCCCTGCAATTGATGCCGCATCTATTTTATTCGCAAGATTTCCCCTATAGAACGATTCGCCAATTGTCTCAGCAATTTCTTGCAGCGTCTTCGCATGATCGGGCAATGTAATACGTTGCCCAACTTCTGGCGGCTCACCATCAAATAGGAAAGTGTCGCACCATGCTTCCTCATTTCTAAAACGGTCTGTACCACATTTCCATCGTGTTGCTGTTTGTGGTGAAACTAGAAACCCATCACGGGCATACGAAATTGCTGGTTCAAACAATTCCGCAAATTGCAATGTTCCAAACCGTTTGTGCAGGGTTACCCATCCCGAGATTTGTCCGGGAACAGTCACAGGCAACCAGCCAACCGATGGGATTTCACCCTCTATTGATGTCGGCATGAGGGCAGGTGATTTACCCGAAGCATTCAAGCCGTAAATTGCGTTTCCATCATGGACAATTGCGAATGCGTCCCCGCCTATTCCATTCGCACATGGTTCAACAACTGTACTTGCAATCGCCGTTGCTAGTGCTGCATCAACAGCGTTTCCACCACGTCGTATCATCTCAAGACCTGCTTGTGCAGCAAGTGGCTGAGATGCTGCAACTACATTTTTACCAAGCACTGCTTCTCGGTTCGAGGCATAGGGAAGTGACCAATCAATCATGAAACACGCTCAATCCATCCGCCGCAAATCACTTTTGTCTTTTGGTAACAAACAACGGCTTGTCCGGGGGCACCACCACGTTGAGGTTCGTCGAACTGCACTTCAATAGTATCACCAACACAACGGACTTTTCCAGTTGCGGGTGGTGTGTTGTACCGGATTTTTGCAGTACAAGTAAGCCACTGATCACTCTCATCAATGAGCCAATTCGTATTTTTAGCAATGACTATATTTGTATCTAATAATTCCTCTCCACCGATTGTCACTGTATTTAAAATGGGGTCTTTCGCAATTACATACGCAGGATCTTTCAGTGCAATGCCTAGACCTCTTCGCTGGCCAATTGTAAATTTCTGTTGCCCTTCATGCTGCCCAATGACATTACCTTCCAAGTCAAGCACATTCCCCTGCTTCATCGTTCCGGGTGTTTTTTTTGCAATGACGTTCGCATAATTGTCATCAGGAACAAAACAAATTTCTTGTGAGTCTGGTTTATTAAACACTGGCAATTCAAATTCTTTTGCTAATTCTCGGACTTCACTTTTTTGCAAGTGTCCGATTGGCAACATCATTTCGCCAATTCGTTCTCGATTTGCTCCAAAAAGGACATAACTTTGATCTTTGCCAATATCTGCACCCATATGTAATTCATCACCATTCTTAACTTGTGCATGATGCCCTGACGCAACATATTGTGCACCAATCGAATGTGCATACTCGTGCAACTTGCCAAACTTCAGCCAATCGTTACACCGAATGCATGGATTCGGGGTTCTGCCAGAATTGTATTCGTCAACAAAGTACTCAATAATTCGACCAAAATCATCTTTAAAATCAAGAGCGTAAAACGACATTCCAAGTTTTGAACTCACAT
>CAZRPZ010000008.1:0-11265 GCA_964602215.1 uncultured Isosphaeraceae bacterium
TATAAGAGGAATCGAAGCGTATGAAACATTACAACCGTCACCGCCATCATCTAAATCAACATTTAACTCTTCATCCCAGTACGTATCCTCAGCTGGGTTGCGAGTGGTGAAATCATACGATTCCATTGTAAACACGTTTCCATTTGGTTCATTGTCACTCACCAAATGATCGACAGAGTATAAGTTCTCCATTACAGCAAGGGAGTGAACGTTATCTGTGGTATTGAGTTCACGATCCTCTGCTCCGCGACCTTTAATATCTCCTACTCGATTGACAAATCCGGGAGTAGGGTACCGACTATCGTGACCAGAAGCCCAAGTAATCCACCCAGAATGTAGACTCTTTATTCTAGTTGCATCCTTTTGAAGCATTGCAGTTTCTCTGGCTCGACCAAGAGCAGGCATTAAAATGCTAAGAAGCAATGCGATAATCGACATTACTACCAATAATTCAATGAGGGTGAAACCACTATTTTTTGAAGTTCGATGTATCAAAGAAAACCTCTCCAGATACTACTATAGGGCATTCGTTAAAGATTCAAAAAAAAAATCACTAGATATTCTATAAAATTCAACGCGATGCTAATCAATCCGCGTTTTTAACGTATCACTGTACAAATCAAGATAAAAATCTCGGAGTTGACGACCGTTCAAGTCTCTTTCTCTTCCTTGCAAAAACCCAAAACTATCAAACATCTTAAGGGCTGGTCCTCGTTCAATCCGAACATCAAGCACCACCTTTAAAAATTGCTTCTCTCTGCAGAAAGAGATTGCATGCTTCATTAAGATCGTCCCAATCCCTTTTCTTCTGAAATTATCTCGAACTCGTAGACGTCGAATTTCTGCTGAATTGTCATTGAGTCTCTGCACTCCAATCATGCCAACTATGCAATCTTGTGTTTGAGCAACCCAGAATCCACTATCCTTACATTCAAAATATCCCGCCATCAAATAATCGATATCAGCCCCTGTATCATTTTCGCGTGTTTGTCCTTCAATCCGACTTCGCTCAAATAATTCCCGTAATATCGGCACATCTTCATTCGCTGCACAACGAACAATCAAATCTTCAATTTTGAATTTTTGAGTACTCTTGTCTGCCATAATTATGCATCAACCTCAAGAAATTCTATCTTCATCGATTTCGTATCAAGAACACATACAGTGTACATAGGAGCTCGATGGAGTGCACCGGGATTGATGCAACGCGTGTTTTCAACGATTTCATCGCGTATTTCGTGTGAGTGACCATGAGCAACAATACCAATTCCATCATCTTTCAAGAAATTTCGGTATTGATCTATATCATGACCATGAAGGAATCCAATAGACAAATCATCAACTTGAAGTGTTCCTGCAGGGTGTTGGACATCGAGTCCAATCCTCACTGCGTACTCGTGTAACCTTGAAACGTAATCACAATTTCCAAACACAAGTGAAACTTGATGTCCTGCTAATTCATCAAGTACCTCATGCGTTTCAACATCTCCAAGATGGATGATTTCACTACATCCTTTCTCTTCTAGGAGTTGAATTGCATTCCTAGTCCGTAACCATTCTCCATGCGAATCAGATAAAAAACCAATTATCGCCACTGCCCATCAGGCCTTACATACTGAGATACCCACCCTCTGTACTCTTTTTCAAATGCATCCTTATCTAAAGAAAAACATGAAATCCATCCACCCTTTGGCTCCCGAATTGTTCCACTTGCCGCTTCTTGAATGAGGGTACGAAGGGCTGGAAAATATTTCCCCTCCTCAAACTCAATGATAAAACTGACTAATCCCCAGAGTTGAGCATAATAACCAAGCAATGTTGTTCGCCCGTTGGACAACAGTTTTGATGGATCAGATTGCATCAATTCAGTTAGTGAAGACAAACGGTCTGCTTGAATGATTGTTCTCAAGGTCGTTAAGCGATCCCAGTTACTTGCTGGCAAAAATTGCACTTCGCCCCGACGAATACGAAAGCCCTCCATCCAAGTTCCGATTCCCTCGTCAAGCCACGTAGGCAAACATGAAACAAAAGCTGTCTCGGCATATTGATGCCACCCTTCATGAGCTGCGATCCGAAGAGTCACCCGACTTCGACCACGACGATCAAGGTGATACAACACCGCTGTGCCATCAACTGTCACACCGCCAGATTCTAATTGGAACCAATGCTCGGCTTCCTTTCCTAGCATCGAGCGTAATTGATCTCTCCATTGAGATTCCGTAGCAAATAAATATACATCCATCCGCGATTCGGGACAAGGCAATTCCCCAAACGCAGTCGTATAGCGTTTAATCAACGCCTCATAGAAGATAGGGAGTGAATCAAGAATGTGCTGATATTCAATCGTTGTACGAATATCCCACACATCGGACACGAACCGCTCGCCTTCATCACCTTGAAAAGACCAATCCAATTCAAACATTGTTGCGTTGGTCGTCTCTGCTGCTCTTGGGGTGACAGTCTCATCCTTCTTTTGAGAAGCACAACTGCTCATCACCAAAAGTAAAAGTATCGCAAAGGAACGGGTCATGTTTGTAGTGCCTCTTTAGCAATCAGCAAATCAGATTCTGCTTTTGCAAGCATGTCCCTCGTTTCTTGTACCACATGCTCTGGAGCATTACTAATGTACGAATCATTGGACAGGCGATCTTTCAATCCAACAATCCTCTTTTCAAGAACAGTAATTTCATCACTCAATTTTTCTGTGTTTGCTTGTGTATCTTTTTCGTCGAACATGCTTGCAAGATAGACTGTTTCTCCGTCGAATGGAATTGCAAATCCAGTTGTTGAATCATCACTTTCACTGATAGTAGAGAGTCCAGCCAACGAACTCACTATTACAGAATGCGCGGTTGCTAATTCGAATACACTTTCAGGAGCAATCAAGTCTATTCTGCGATTTGGCTTCACTTGCTGCGAAGCTCTTGCTGCACGGATGGCAGTCACCAGTTCCATCGTCGACTCAAATGAATGAACTGATGCTTTGTCTACTCCCATTTCGCTTGAAATTGGCCACTTTGCAGTCGCTGCAATCGGGCTTTCACGAAGTTGTATTCCACAGACTAGTCCGCTTGGAATCGAATGAATATGTGACCACATTGCTTCAGTTACGAACGGGCAAATTGGGTGCAAAAGCCGGCAAATGGTATCTACGACAAAATGCAACACACGTTGCTGTGCTTGAGATTCTTTGATTGTTGGTTTAATCGCTTCAAGATACCAATCACAAAAATCTCTCCAAAGCAAATCATACAACACCTCGGTTGCTGCATTGAATTGATAGTTTGAGAGCGATTCATCAAACTTTTGGATTGCAGTATTGATTCGATCTAACATCCAGTGATCGACTGGTTGTAAATCATTCACGTCAACAGAATCTGCAGGGGAGGTTACATTCATCAACGCAAAACGTGTCGCGTTCCAAAACTTGTTTGCAAAATTACGACCAACATCAAATCGAGAAGATGTATTCATCGCAAGTGGGGTTTCTTCGCAGTCACTTGCTTCACCTGTCAGAATGCCATAGACAGTCGACATTCGCTTAGAAGACCCTGCAGGACATTCCTGAGTTGGAGCCATCACCTTGTGTCCTGAAGGAGAGGTTATATACGTCGGTTCAAAACTTTTGCCTGTATAAGGACAAATCAAATCAACTCCCAATCGAACATCCTGAGTACCAGTCGTCAACTGAGCCATCAAGTAACGAAGAGCATCTGCACCATGCGTCGAGATGATATCTCTTGGGTCAACCCCATTTCCAAGTGACTTGCTCATCTTCTGTCCAAACCCATCTTGCACTGTTGGGTGGATATACACATCAAAGTAGGGCAGGGTGCCATTTTTAAAGTATCTATTAAACATGACCATGCGGCTTACCCATTGACCAATAATTTCTCTGGCAGTGCAGAGCACGCTTGTTGGATTAAATTTTTCTAGCAACCCCATTGTCTCTGGAAACGCATCCGGATTTGGCCAACCCATGGTTGAGAGTGGCCAGAGTGCAGAACTAAACCAAGTATCAAGAACATCTTCATCTTGAATGAATCCAACTGCTTCAATCTCGTCTTCAATTGATTCATGTCCACCTGCAATAGATAGATACACAATATTCTTGTTCTCTCCTTCATCGAACATCACCTGTGATGCCACTGCTTCACTTTCTGCATGTGGCCAACTTGGCTCTTCATCAACTGGAAAGGATTTTGACCACACTGGAATACGATGCCCCCACCAAAGTTGTCTTGAAATACACCAATCAAGCAAGTTTTCGTGCCAAACTTGGTATGCCTGAGCATATCTCTCTGGATAGATATGCAATTGTCCATCACCATCTTGTTCACTCGCACCTGACTTCCTAGAAGGCGGAGTGCCATCGTATTGGTTTGGCGAAAGAGCACGCAATGCTTCATTGCGCAAGCGGTCATCTGTCACCCGAACATACCACTGATCACTTAAGTATGGTTCAATCGGAACATGACTGCGATAACTGTGCCCAACACTATGCTCATAGTCACGAATTCCTTCAAGCAAATCATGTTGCTTAAACCAATCGACAATTTTTTCTCTTGCTTCTTCTCGTGACAAACCTATGAACTGCTGAGATTCTTCACTCGCATCTTCCCAACCATATTTATCGCTAATTGAGGCATCGGTTGCCATCACATTAATCACATCTAGCGTATGCCGTTTGCCAATTTCCCAGTCATTGGGATCATGTGCAGGAGTAACTTTGAGAAAACCAGTTGCGTATTCTGCTTTTGGGTCATCGGCTCCCTGCATCACAACATATTCATCTTCGACAATTGGGATAACGCGATTCACAATTGGAAGCAAGATTGATTTGCCTCTAAGAGATTTTGCTCGAGGATCATTCGGATTGATTGCAACTGCGGAATCCCCAAGCATGGTCTCAGGGCGAGTTGTTGCAACTGTTACACTTCCTGAACCATCTTCAAGTGGGTAACGAAGATAGTACATATGCCCAGAAACTTCTTCCATTTCTACTTCATCATCTGCCAAAGCAGTTAACGTTGCAGGGTCCCAATTAACTAGCCGTTTTCCGCGATAGATTAGTCCATCTCTATACAGTTGAAAAAATGCCTCTCGGACTGCTGCCTCGCAAACATCATCCATCGTAAACCGAGTGCGATCCCAATCACAAGATGCACCAATGCTTTTCAATTGACTAAGAATCGTAACTTCATACTCATCTTTCCACGCTTGCACTCGACGTATAAATTCCTCGCGACTAAAGTCTGTTCGCTTCTTCCCTTCAAGTTGCATGAGTCGTTTTTCTACAACTGATTGTGTTGCAATTCCTGCATGATCAGTTCCCGGCATCCAAAGCGTAGCTTCACCTTTCATCCTGTGCCACCGAACCAAGATGTCCTGCAAAGTCCCGTTCAGTGCATGCCCCAAATGCAATGCTGCGGTCACATTTGGAGGTGGAATAAGAATAGAAAAGGGAACAGCATCTGTATCTACGCTAGAGTGTCCAATATTTGCATCATCCCAACGTGCAAGAATATCTGCTTCAACCTCAGAAGGAGCGTATGATTTAGAAATGGAATCAGTTGAAAAAGCCATATCAGCCATACCCCGCATGATACCCTCCATACTCCTTGTTGCCTTACTAGTAGCGTGCGGGAAAACAGATTCTCCTCAAACACACTCAATAACAGTTGAGCAGCGTGACGCAGCAATCGAGAGTGCGAACGAGTTATTACAAACAAATCAGGTCCAAGAAGCACTTGCAATTACCTCTACCCTCGTTGCAAATGCTTCCGATTCAGCTAAATCTCAAGAAGTTCACGCCCGTGCGTTAATCGCGGAGGGATTGCGACTAGATGGGCTAGGTAAACTTGGCAAAGCGCAAGAAAAAAGGCATGAGGCACTTGATGCATACATCCTTGCTTGCACGCAAAGCACGACTCCCGGATTGCTCCAACTCTCTACGGCGCAAATGGCTCAGATGATTGGCGAAGATGAAATCGCGCATGAGTATTACAAACTCGCACATGTAAATGTTCCAGATGATGGCAGGGCGTCTTTCTTTTTGGCGCAGATGGAAATGTTGGATAAACAATGGGAAGAGGGTAGAGATTGGATTTCTCAAAGTTTAGAACGAAATCCGAATGAACCCTACGCTCTTCTTTCACTTGCGGTGATTGAGGCAGAATTGGGGAATTTTTCAATTGCAATAACACTTGCCGCGAAAGGGTGTTCCATCTCACCTACCGACCCAAACCTCCGTTTTATGCAAGCCAGAGTATTGCGACTGAGTGGAAAACCTCAGCAAGCAATGGAAATACTTCTTGCATTACCAGTCGAACTCCAATTCACTCAAGTTTGCCAAGACGAAATGAATACAATCCAAAAGGAAATTGAAAAGTTAGGAGATAAAGGAAATTCAACAGAATGAGTGCTTATCTTCCTATTTTGCTCATCATTGCAGCATTAGTACTATTAACAGGCGTTCTGGCCATTGCTGCTATTGTTTTAGTTTCAAAACGGTGCAAGATAGCTCAAAAACCCATGTCTCCAAGGCATAACGAAGAGAGGAATGGTGTAGACCCTTGGAAAGAGGCCGGTAATCGCATGAAAAACGATATTGATGAACCTCAGTAGCCATTTCCCGTACCATGAAACAAAGTCTACTCAGAATCTAAAGACAAGTGTAAAAAGAGCCGATTTCTTACAAATCACAGCACTTGCTTATAAAGGAATACTATCAGTATGAACACCCCTCGTTTTCGTTCTATATGCACACTCATCGTAGCATTGCTATCGATTACCCTCCTTTCGAACGCTCAACCAGTCACCACTGCTGAATGGTCAACGCGGGTCTGGGCTGCAGCATCTGAAGGGAATTGGGATGCAGTAAACACTTTACTTGAAGAAGTCCCAGAAGGTGAAGAAGAATATTTAACATCATTTAGAGTCCAACTCGATGCATATCGAACTCACCGAGAAGAAGAAGCACAAACCACAATCGCTTCTCGCAACGAAGCTCTTCAAGAGATGAACACATTTATGGTTGAAAACAATGTTGTTAAAGCAATGCAGTCTGCTGTTGAAGCACAAACATTAAGCCAAAGCTATGACGACATCATGTACAACGAAGACGTACTAGCTGTGTTGACAAAGACCAAAGAAGAAATTGAAACTCAATCAAGCGACGGCAATATTCTCACTGCCCAAACCTTACTTTTTTACTTGCGTACATTTTATGAAGGCACTTCAAGACGCGATCTGTTCGAAATTTGGAACGACCGACTTGAAGAAGTTGCTCTGCAAGTTTCATTACTAAGGCAATATGCCCCAGAACATTTACATGCTTTATTCGCAGAACGAGCAATAATCTTAGGTGATGATCCTCCTGAGCCATTCAATGCTCAAGCAATCGATAACTGGATCGAGCGTGTTGATGGGATAGATAAGAACATGGTTGTTCGTTCACTTGACATCGCAACGAGCGAACATATCAACAATATAACGTGGGCAGAACTTATAAAAGGCGGGCTTGACGCAATTTATGTTCTTGGGAATGTTCCAGTAATTGCTGAAACGTTTGAGCATGTCGATAATGAAGAGTCGAGGGCAGAATGGATCAAAGCAATTGATTCCGAATACGAAACATACATTGATTACTTAGATCACTTTCCAGGCAAAAGAGTGCTCATTCAAACTCTAAACAGAATTCTTGAAGCCAATGAACGAACTATTCAATTACCTAAAGAAGTTCTTCTGCGTGAGTTCGGCGATGGTGCAATGAGCAAACTCGATAAGTACAGTGGCATCATTTGGCCTGATGAATCGAGACGGTTTGAACAACAAACCGAGGGTCGATTCGTTGGAGTTGGAGTTGTGATTAAAGAGAACAACAAAGGTGAAATCATGGTTGTCAACCCTATTGAGGGAGCACCTGCCTACTACGGCGGTGTGCAGCCCGACGATATCATCACAGCAGTAAATGGAAAATCTTCAAGTGGATGGTCGTTAAATGACGCAGTCGATCGAATCACAGGTCCAAAAGGAACAACCGTAACGGTCACCTTGAAGCGTCAAGGACTTGACAGCCCATTCGATTTAACACTCACTCGTGACTCTATCAAATTGCACTCTGTACATGGATGGTGGAAAGAGGGGCTGGATGAAGACGGTCAGCCGAAATGGAATTGGCTTATCGATGATGAAAATAAAATTGGCTACATCAAACTTACTGGTTTTTCTGAAGAATCTTATTCAGATATGCTCTCAGCAATTCGCGAAATGCAAAAAAGTGGTCAGCCAAACGGTCTCATCCTTGATCTTCGCTATAACCCCGGCGGACTTTTGCCAACGGCACGTCGAATTGCCAACTTGTTTGTAAGTTCAGGAACGATTGTTAGTGGTGAAAATGCTAATGGTGATGAACTCTTTCGCATGCGAGCATTACCAAATAGAGCATACCTCTCTGATTGGCCCGTTGTGATTTTGATTAATCAGGGTTCAGCAAGCGCCAGTGAAATTGTTTCTGGTTGTGTACAAGCACATGACGCTGGGATTATTGTTGGTAAACGAAGTTGGGGAAAAGGCAGCGTTCAAACAGTTCACCAAATTTCAAGTGAAGCAAATGCAAAATTAACCACACAGTACTATCGCCTTCCCTCTGCAGATGGCGGAGAAACACCCGGACGGCTCGTGCACAAAAGACGTGGTTCTACAGACTGGGGAGTGGTTCCGGATGTCGAGGTTCGCATGTCACCTGATCAAGTTACTAAAAGTAACAAATTGCGACAAAATGCAGATTTAATCCTCGTAGAGAACGAGGATGGTGAAAGACCGGACATCAACGATTTGATTACCTTAGGGCTCGATCCACAACTTGAAACAGCCCTGTTGATACTACGAGCGAATGCTCTTTCACAGCTCACCTCCGATTACCGGCAAGCACTACTCGACGAAGAAAAGTAAGTTCGTTATCATCGGGGGTATGTTTTTACAAATAAATACCCTTGCAATTGTCGCAATCGCTCTAGCACCTTCTCCTCATCACAAATTCGGTCTCACCGAAGCAATGCCAAGAATTGAGGGGACTGTTCGTATTGGTTCTTACAACATGCTGAATTTCTTTGACCAAGTTGACGATCTCTCATTGCAAGGTGATTACGACGACTTCGGTGATAATCCCGGCCCTACATCCAATGAGAGATGTGTAGAACTTTCAAAAATCATCCACGAACTCGATGCTGACGTACTTGCCCTACAAGAAGTTGAAAGTCAAGAAGCCCTAGAATGGTTCAACAGTGAGTACCTTCAAGATATGGGATACTCGTACGTCGTTTCAGAAGAAGTAGGATATTATCGAGGAATTGAGCAAAGTTTTCTAAGCCGTTTTCCTGTCACTGAGGTGACGACTTGGCTAGATGCTGATTTGACAAAAATGGAGCGAGTTGGTGGTGGCTGGACAGATATTCCATCTGGCACAGATGCAATCACGTTCCAACGGAGCCCTTTGTGCATCACTGTTGAGACTCCAAACGGCTACAACATTACTCTATTCAGTATTCATCACAAAGCAGGTAGAAACGCGTGGCATCGCGAACTTGAAGCATTGCAAATTATGGAATATATCCAAGCAATGACTGCTGCAAATCCGAATAGGAACATTGCTGTCATTGGCGATTTCAATGCGCAACCATGGGATAGATCCGTTCGAGTGTATTTGCGCGATGGCATGATTGATGCATTATCGTATCGTGCTAAAAATTTAGAATGGGATGACAATTCTCCTTTACGCAAAACGCACACTTCGGGAAGGGTGATTGATTTTATTATGTTCAATGCTGCAGCCGTAGGCGAACTTGTTGTAGACAGTGGTTTCGTGCTTGGTTCTTCTCATCCAGAATACGACTGGAGAAACGACGAGATTCCTTCTGGATATGCCTCGGATCACTGTGCACTTGCTGTCGACATTGTGCCAGTGGAAGGAGGGGGTGATTCGATCAATGCACCTACTTGGCCTTCTAGACTGACCCAAACAGCGCTGAACAATAGTCCAGAAGTAACTCCAATTCCAAACGACTCTTCAAGTGCTTCTGGAAGTGATACTGCTCCAGTTGATAGTGCACCGTTCCTTGCATCGAAGAGGAGCAAAGTGTTTCACAAGGCTGGCTGTGGGAATGCAAACCGGATTACTGATAAAAACAAGGTGGGGTATCCCACATTTAAAGATGCAGAGGGTGCTGGGAAACGACCTGCAAATTGCTGCAAGCCGACTGCGGACTAACGTTTCTGCTTCGCAGTGTGACGGTTTCGACGTGACTGTCACACCGAGCGAGTCTGCGAGCGACCAGTGGTTTCGACGTGACTGTCACACCGAGCGAGTCTGCGAGCGACCAGTGACTGTCACTAGAAACCGCGAGCGACCAGTGACTGTCACTAGGAATCGTCACTACAACAATCGTTGGACTTCCTCTACATCTTTATCACCACGCCCAGACAAATTAATTAACAGATGCTGGTCTCTAGACATTTCTTTCGCTATTCGCATAGCTCCAGCAACCGCATGTGCAGATTCCAACGCTGGAATAATGCCTTCACTCTCGCAGAGAACTTGGAATGCCTGCAACGCTTCAACATCAGTAATCATCTCATACCGCACACGATTTGAATCTTTCCAGAAAGAATGTTCAGGTCCAACCCCTGGATAATCTAAACCAGCCGAGCATGAATGCACGTTTTGAGTTTGACCATCATGATTTTGCAGGACGTAACTCAAAGAACCATGAAGTACTCCTGAAGAACCCAAACAAAGTGGCGCAGCGTGTTCGCCAATACCGTTGCCAGTACCTCCAGCCTCAATACCGACGAGTGCTACATCTGCATCTTCAACAAATGGGTAGAAGATTCCTGCTGCATTTGACCCACCACCAACACAAGCGACGATACAGTCTGGAAGTTGACCGAACATTGTTATACATTGTTGTCTTGCCTCTTTGCCAATAACAGATTGCAATTCACGGACAATCAACGGAAACGGGTGAGGTCCGACAACAGAACCAATAATGTAATGTGTCCCTTCTACTGAACCCATCCAATCTCGCATCGCTTCATTTGTTGCATCCTTCAAAGTTTTAGACCCCGAGTCAACCACATTAACCTTCGCTCCAAGCAACTCCATTCGGAATACATTGAGTGCTTGCCTTCGTACATCTTCAGATCCCATGTACACCTCGCATTGCAAACCCAACTTTGCACATGCTGTTGCGGTTGCAACACCAT
>CAZRPZ010000009.1:0-5937 GCA_964602215.1 uncultured Isosphaeraceae bacterium
TCATGCTTCGCCAGTTGGCTTTGGAAGGCAAGATCCCAGGAATGCGAAAAGCGAGTTGGTAATTAGAGAGAATTAATACATGGCACGAACTAGATGATGCCATGTTTGGAGTATTTTAAAATGTCACAACAAGATTTAACAGCCGATATGCTTACACGTGTTCGAAACGCAGTGAGAAATCATGCGCCTTCTGTCTCTTGTCTTAATAACAAGTTAAATAGAGGGGTAGCAAATGTACTGGCGAACGAGGGCTTTATTGATGGATTCGAAGTCATCGATGATGGTCGACAGGGACGGCTTGATATCCAACTTCGGTATGGTGAACGGGGCGAAAAAGTCATCAATTCAATCAAACGAGAATCGAAGCCCGGATGCAGAGTGTACCGAAGGGTGGAAGACATTCCAAGACCACTTGGTGGTCTTGGAATTGCAATTATTTCAACAAGTAGCGGCATTAAGAGTGATCGAGAGTGTCGGAAGGAAAATGTAGGTGGCGAGATTGTCGCCACAGTCGCGTAACGCGAAAGAGGATCGAGATTATGTCACGTATAGGAAAACAATCAATCGCAATACCCTCAGGAGTCGAAGTGAAACTCAACGATGCAAATCGATCAATTGATGTCAAAGGCCCAAAGGGCAACTTGACCTTCGATTGGAGAGAAGAAGTTGATGTGAAGTACGATGCAGATGCAAAAGAAATTTGCTGTTCAATAGAAGGTGGCACAGATGCACCTCGTCAATCAAGAGCTTTATGGGGAACAACCCGTAGTCGTATCAATAATATGGTTGAGGGTGTGGCAAAAGGGTTTACAAAAAAATTAAAAATTGTTGGTGTTGGTTGGAATGCGAAAGCACAAGGTCAAACAATTGTTTTGAACATTGGGTATTGCCATTCTGTCGACTTACAAGCACCCGATGGTGTGACATTCGAAGTGGAAAAAGGCACAGAAATTACGATCACTGGAGCGGACAAGCAAGCAGTAGGACAATTTGCTGCAGTGATACGCTCGAAACGAGAACCCGAACCATATAACGGTAAGGGAATCATGTACCACGATGAAGTCATCATCCGCAAGCAAGGAAAAGCATTTGGCGTGTAATCACACGTAAGCACGACGAAGGAATACAACGATGAATCGGATAACATCAAGAATTAAACGATATACACGCAGGCGACGGAGCGTTAGGAAGAATATCTTCGGCAACCCAACTCGCCCACGCTTAACGGTAACGCGAACTGGGAAGAATATGTACGCTCAACTTATTGACGATACTTCTGGCTCAACTATTTGCTCTGCGTCTACGATTGAAAAAGATAGCAAGATTGAAAGTGGAGCAAATTGCAATGCTGCAAAAGAAGTTGGCTCACGCATCGCCACTAAAGCTAAGAAGAAAGGCGTTGAAAGTGTTATCTTCGACCGAAATGGATACCTGTACCACGGAAGAGTGAAAGCACTTGCGGATGGTGCTCGAGAAGCAGGGCTGAAGTTCTAAGGAATAGGAATACGAATTATGAATGCACAAAGCACAAAATATGATGAAGAAAGAGGAGCAATCGACTCTAACACAGTCGGTGTCTACCGAACTGCAGCGACTGTAAAAGGTGGTCGTAGGTTTAGTTTCTCTGCAATGGTTGTCTGTGGCGATAGGCAGGGTCGTGTCGGTCTTGGCTATGGCAAGGCGAACCAAGTCCCTAATGCCATTGAAAAGGCACAGAAGAAAGCAAAACGAGAAATGCGTGAGTTCCCCTTGATCGGAACCACAATCCCTCATGAAGTGACGGGTAAATATGGTGCATGTAGTGTACGGCTTGTTCCTGCATCACCAGGTACAGGAGTTATTGCAGGTGCTACAGTCCGAGCCGTACTTGACCTTGTTGGAGTTCAAGATTGTCTTTCAAAAGCATATGGCTCAACGAATAATAAGAACTTATCCAAAGCAGTGCTTGATGGGCTTAGGCAACTTCGTAGCCGTGACACAGTAGAAGCACTACGCAAAGTTGAAATTGAAAAGACGCATACTGAGCAATCACACGAAGCAGTACCAAGTGTTGTCGCCCAAGAAGTGATTACAGAAGATAGCAGCGAGGAAGCAACTGGGTAACCAGTGCTCTTTACGGAGATAAATCGTCATGATGATTCATGAAATAACTGAAAAGGTCGGCAAGTACAAAACCCGTAAGCGGATTGGTCGAGGACGAGGTAGTGGTTCTGGTAAAACAAGTGGCCGTGGTCACAAAGGTGCCGGCTCACGATCTGGTTACTCTCGGCGACCAGCATTTGAGGGTGGTCAAATGCAATACTTTCGACGTATTCCAAAGCGTGGTTTTTCTAATGCCCAGTTCAAAACTGTCTATCACATAGTGAATCTTGCTGCGATTACAAGCCATTTCAAAAAGGCTGCAAACATAGATATAACAGCACTTGTTGAAGCCGGATTAGTTCGAAATTTTAAAAATCCAGTAAAAGTTCTCGGTGATGGCGATCTATCTGTTGCACTTAACATCACAGCAGACAAATTCTCCGCTTCTGCAGTGAAGAAAATTGAAGCAGCGGGCGGAAGCGTAACTCTAATTGAACGAAAGAAGTGGAAACGAACATGGCCAGAAAAAACAAAAACGAAGCCAAAAGTAGAAGAAGCAGTGGCAGAACCAGTTGTTGAAGAAGCAGTTGAAACACCACCAGTAGAGTCCTCAGAAGAAGAGTAAGCGTGCAGGTTACCCACAAATGATTCAAGCAATTATTAACATCTTTAGAATCGCAGAATTACGCAATCGTGTGTTCTTCACAATGGCGATGATTGCAATTTATCGTATTGGATTCTGGATTCCACTTGCAGGAGTGAATCAGCAACAAATGATAGATGCCGCCCAAAAGGCATCTGAAGATGCAAGTGGCTGGGGAAAATTCCTTGACTACGCGTCTATTTTCTCGGGTGGCTCATTTAAACAATCAACCATATTCGGCTTGGGCATTATGCCTTATATCACTGCTTCAATTATTTTCCAACTTTTACAATCAGTGATGCCTAAGTTGCAAGAATTGAAAAGAGAAGGCGCATCAGGGCAAGCAAAAATTACTGAATGGACACGATACGCAACAGTCGGAATGTGTTTTATCCAAGCGATGATGTGGTTGAAATTCATCGCCGCTCAGGGTTTGATTAAACCAGAGTTTTTAAATCCGGGTGGTCTAATCGTCTTCTACCTCGCTGGTGTAACAGCACTCACTGCAGGTAGCGTATTCCTAATGTGGCTTGGTGAGCAAATTGATAAATATGGTATTGGTAATGGGGTTTCTTTAATTTTGACGGCAGGAATTATTTCTCAAATGCCAAATGCACTGACGTGGATTTGGGATAACTTTAGCACATCTCAGCAAGCAACCGGCAGTTCAATAGGAATTATGGGGGTACTTTTCCTCGTCGGTGCTTTTGTCTTTGTTGTTGCTGGTGCTATTTTAATTACAGTAGCGCAGCGTAGAATACCAATACAACAAGCGAGGCACACTCGTGGGCGAAAAACGTATGGCGGGGCACGGCACTACTTGCCCTTGAGAGTGAATCACGCAGGTGTAATGCCAATTATCTTTGCGAGTTCCCTATTGATTTTCCCATCTGCATTCTTTGGGTATCTTCAAACCTCAGCAGCGGCATCTCCAGATCCATCAAGTTGGTGGGTTGCAACAACAACATTCTTAAATGCAAATTTCCAGATGGGTGAGTATCCCTACATTGTTTTGGAAATCATTTTGATTTACTTCTTCAGTTACTTTTGGACAACTATTGTGTTTAGCCCAGAAGATATGGCAAGACAATTACGCGACAATGGAAGTTTTATTCCCGGTTTGAGACCCGGACCCCGAACAGCTGAATATTTAGAAACAGTTGTTGAACGGATTACGTACGTAGGGGCGGGGTTCTTGGCTGTCATTGCAGTAATTCCCTCGATTGTCTCAAAAGAAATGCAAATTCCGTTTTTCGTTTCTAGTTTTCTAGGCGGAACGGGTTTATTAATTGTTGTGAGTGTGGGTCTAGATTTGATCCAGCGAATCGAAGCAAACCTCCTGATGCGTAATTACAAAGGATTCCACGACACAACAGTAAAAAGTCGTACAGGCGGAGCATCAAGGAGACCTAGCGGAGCATAAACGGTACATCTATGGCAAAAGAAGAAAAAATTACTCTCGAAGCAGAAGTTGTTGAGGCACTTCCTGATGCAAGGTTCAAGGTAAAACTTGAAAATGGACACGAAATACTTGCATACATCAGTGGAAAAATGAGACGGTTTTACATCCGTATCCTGCCAGGCGACAAGGTCTCAGTCGAGATTAGTCCATACGATATGACCAAAGGTCGAATCACATATAGACATTAACAAGGACCTCAAAGAGAGAAAATGATTATGAAAGTAAAAAGTAGTATTAAACGTAGAACAAAAGATTGCCAAATCGTCATCCGAAAAGGAAAACGATACGTCATTAATAAAAAGAACCCTCGATTGAAAGCACGTCAAGGTTAACTTGATATTGGAGAATTAACATGCCACGTATTGCAGGTGTAGACATCCCAGAAAATAAAAAAGTGCGATATTCACTTCGTTACATCTATGGAATTGGCCCTCAAACCGCAGATGATATTCTGAGTGAAACAAAAATCGATCCAGATACAAAAGCTCGCGAACTGACGGATGATGATGTTGGCCGCATAGCAGCGTACCTAGACACGAATCTTATTGTCGAGGGTTCACTACGCCGACAGGTACAACAAAATATACAACGTCTTCGCGATATTCGTTCATACAGAGGCGAACGTCACCGAAAGGGCTTGCCAACTCGTGGCCAGCGAACACGGTGCAACGCTCGAACTCGTAAGGGACGCAAGAAGACTGTTGCAGGCAAGAAGGGTGTAAAAGGATAAACATATTGTTTAGCACGGTGCTGAACATCATCGCAAGGTTCCACTATTTCAAATATAGGTTACAGGAATCGCATGAGCGAAAAGGAAATAGATTACTATGGCAAAGAAAAAGACACGAAAAAACATAGGCAAAGCAATTGTCAATGTCAAAGCAACATTCAACAACACGATTATCACGATGACCGATCTTAGTGGTGAAACATTGTGTTGGGATTCTGCAGGAACAGTAGGATTCAAAGGTGCTAGGAAAGCAACTCCATTTGCTGCAGCTCGTGCAGCTGAAAAGGTGGCTATTAAAGGCCGCCGAATGGGTGTTACTGAAGTTGAAGTTAGAGTAAAAGGTCCAGGAAGTGGTCGAGATTCAGCGATTACATCTCTAGAGCAAAACGGCTTGCAAATTACAGCAGTTGAAGACCATACTCCAATCCCACACAATGGTTGCCGTCCAAAGAAGCAACGTCGTGTATAAGTAAGAAAACGTTTCGCCCTTGGAGATGGGCGCGAGGTGCTGGCAGTCCCACGCGTTCCGATTCTAAGAAGAGCGAATATTTGGCTTAATGCTACTGCCTAAAGTTAGAAGGAATAGAACAATGATGCATGTAAGATGGCGAGGATTAGAACTTCCAGCAAGTGTAATTCTTGAAGAAAAATCAGCAACTGATACGTTTGGTCGCTTTATTGTTGAACCGTTTGAACGCGGTTTCGGTACAACAATCGGGAATAGTCTCCGCAGAATTTTGTTGAGTACGATCGAGGGCTCAGCGGTGACTTCAATTCGTGTCAAAGGTGCCGAACATGAGTTCTGCACAATTGAAGGCGTTAAGCAAGATATGGTAGACATCGTCTTAAACGTGAAAGGGCTCATCATCGATGTCGACTCTGATGAACCGAAATTACTTCGATTATCTGCTTCTGGACCAGGTGAAGTAACAGCAGATTTGATTGAGGCAGATGCAACGGTCACGGTTTTTAACCCAGATCATGTCATCGCAACGCTGACAGATAAAATCGATTTTGAAA
>CAZRPZ010000010.1:0-14320 GCA_964602215.1 uncultured Isosphaeraceae bacterium
AGGTTATCTGAATTCGGGTGTTCGCAAAGTTCATTGAGTTGTGAGTCAAAATCTTTTTTCTCTCCAAGATCTGTCAGGAGAACTACCGCTCCTTGATCAAGTAACCACTTTGTCACTCCAAAACCACCTCCAAATTGACCGAGACCCATCACTGTGACATGTGTGTTCTTTAGTTTCAACCGTTTCCCTTCCCCTGCGTTGAAATCTTTGTCCAAGATCTAACAAATGGTGTTGAAACTTTCTTTTGATACACCCACCACTCTGCAAGTAATACAATTAGAACTGCACCAAGTGCCCAAGGCCAAAGTTGAATAAATGAAGAGCCACTTGTACCAGTTGTCTTCACATCAGTTGCACCCAGAGAAATTTCCTCAACACTTGCAATATCAGATTCTGCTGTGGGGCTGTTGATTGCAATTTTTAAAACATCCTTTTCAGTTGACATTGTGTGAACACCAGAAATTCTAATCGGTCCCCAACTGGCATTGCCATTCCCATCGATAATTATGGTATGAGTCGAACCGTCTGGTTCAGCAATCGTCACACTTCCACCAACTAGGACACTTTCTTGAATTGCTTGTCCTACTTGCTTTGTACTTGCAGTAAGTAATTCACCTTGATGACCCAAGAACTGCACGCTGTTAAACACAAAAAATGGAAAACTGCGAAGATATGGCCAATTACTGTTTACAGGATCAAAGGAAACATAAATGAGTTGTATTCCACTGCCTCTTGATGATGTAACTGCAGGCCAATGACTCCCCTCAAGCAATACTTCGGTGGATTGATCAAGAACAACATCGAATCCCTCCATTACAACAATATCTTCATAGCGAACAAATCGCATGACTGGATGACTCTCATTTGCCACGAGCATCACTTGCGATTCACCATCGACATGAGTTTCAAATGAAGGAATTGGTGGGGGCTCACCGAAAATTAAATAATTCCCGCGGGTGATGGAGTCCAGTTGCACACCTCGAGTTACGATGACATCGAATTCACTGCTTTCTCCAGATCCAATCATGTCATGTATTTCACTTGCATTGACGACTTGTAATTTTTTCAGAGGAATCCCCTCTAACACAGTACGGATAATCGGTGGGTCTTCCTCTGCAAGTAGAACTGAGAGTTCCTTGGCGGGAGGCACAAAGAGGGATGCCTGATTATCAATTTCGAGCGAATCTTGATGAAGGAGCCGTGCTTGGATAACGCCGGATTGTGGCATTTTGAATGGCACGAAAACCAAACTCGCAGTCCCAAGAACACCATTTTGCATTTTGGGGATAAGAACTTGCTGCACTCCTACTGGTGTTCCATCTATTCTCAATTCGACGTCAATAACTTTTTGTTCATCATCTGAATTTAACAACGAAAGAAAGACTTGAACTTCATCGCTGGACTGCGTTGGACGTTTTGCATCAATCGTCGAAATGCCAACATTCGAATCGTCTACCAACCCAACCATGTGGTATTGCATCGTTTCCCCTCGTTGCAGAGTTTGCTCTTGGATATCTTCAATTCGCCCATCACTGAACAATTCAAGTTGAGCAGATTCACTTGCTGCAAGCCCATCCTTCTCTGGATCGACAGTTGTTGTATATGCACGAGCAAGTTGCAAAGATTCACCCACCATTGACTGCCCATGAGATGGTTGAATTGAATGTATTGCATTTATTAACTGCTGTTTTGAATCGGTGAATGGCGAAATGACTTCTGCGTGATCGGCAAAAGAAATGACCATTGTCTTTCCGCCACTACTTGAAAATAATCCTCCCCCATATATTTGATCCACAACCTCACTTGCTTTTTCCTTTGCTATATCTAATCGAGTCCTACCATCTTCATACTTGGCTTCCATAGATCCTGAACGGTCAATTAAAAGAACATGCGTTCCCTTGGTTGATGAGCCGCCTTCAAGTTGGGGCTGCATAATTGCAAGAATGACAAGTATCAGTGCAAGTAATTGCAAGATTAGAAGTGCGCTTGGACGTAGTCGTTGAAAGGGTGTATTCGCATGCAAGTCTTCCACAGCACGCTCCCACAACATCGTTGAAGAGATGCGAAGAGGTTGCCTTCGCAAGCGAAGAAAATAGAGAAGTAGCAATAACGGAATTACTATTGCACCAAGAAGTAAACCTGCATAAGGAGTGACCCATGTCATCGCAGTAATCCTCGACCTCGCAAATATTCCACCAGTAATAATTCCATATCAACATCCGTTGAAACCCGAATCGATCCAACACCCATGCGAGCACATTGCTCCCTTGCCTGTTCACAATACTCTTCCAACCGTTGTTTGTAATTAGCAATCAGTGGAGCCGTAGCAGTCACTTCACACTCCAGACCAGTTTCAGAATCCTCCAACCGAACGTCACCTTCAAGTCCTGCATCCAGTGGCGACAATTCTTCAGGAGCTAGTGTTTGAATTACAAAAACATCCCAACCGCCACCAATAAGATATGACAATCCTTGTTTAATACCATCTTCTTCAAGTAAATCACTCAGGACAATAAGGACACCTCTTCCTTGCCGAGAGGTCGAAATAATTTTACATGCATCAACAAAGGATGTTCCATTCTCTGGATGAAGATTAAGAAGCCATTGCCCCATCTCTCTAGTTCTTCGCTTGCCTCGAAGTGCTGTTAATCGTTGAACACCGTGGCTATTAAATCCAAACAAGGATACTTTGTTATGGCTGCTTAATGCGATATATCCAAGTGCCATTGCAAGTCGGCGAACGAAGTCAAACTTATTTGGATTTCCATATTCCATCGAGGCACTACAGTCAATTGCAATTCCAAGAGTTAACTCTTCTTCTTCCAAGAAAATTTTCATAAACAACCGATCTAAACGAGCATATACGTTCCAATCAATAAAACGAAGGTCGTCCCCTGCTGTGTATTGTCGATAATCCGCAAATTCAACACTTGATCCTCTCCGCCGACTTTTCCGTTCACCCTGTATTTTTCCAGAAAAGATTTTTCTCGCAACAATATCAAGTTTGTCGAGTGAAGCCATTAAATGAGAACCAAGCAACTCGTCAACTTTTGTTGGACGATCATGAACTGTGTCACCAAAACTAGCCACTGACTTCTTCCTTCAAAAAACGCGGCACATCTTTAAGTAGTCGCCCAATAATAGAAGAAGCACTACGCCCATCGGTTTCCGCTTCAAATGTTCGCACGATTCTGTGTTGTAATGCTGGAATTGCAATTGCAAGAATATCCTTATGAGAAACTGCAAAGCGACCATCAATAATCGCCGCCACCTTGGCACACGAAACAACCGCCTGAGCAGCTCGTGGGCTTGCTCCAGCCACTATTTCATCAACAAGCCATTTTGGAGCAAATTCTGAACCCGCGTGAGTCGCTAAAACAAGTCTTGTCACGTAATCTTGAATATGTGGAGCAATAACTACTTGTCGAGCAAATTGCTGCACTGCTAATATAAAATCGCTTTCAATTACAACGTTCGCTTGTGCGAACTTTGTGCTTGTAGTTCGATTGACAATTTCATTCAATTCAGTTCTGGAAGAATACCCTACGTCTAATTTCAATAAAAAACGGTCAAGTTGCGCCTCTGGAAGTGGATATGTTCCCTCTTGTTCAATTGGGTTTTGAGTAGCAAGTACGAAAAACGGGGTTGGCAAGTTACGTGTTACCCCATCAATTGAAACCGATCGTTCTTGCATTGATTCAAGCAATGCCGACTGGCATTTTGGCGTTGCTCGGTTAATTTCATCTGCAAGAAGTAGATTGTGAAAAACTGGACCCTCACGAAATGTGAACTCTCTTGTATTCGTACTGTCACTTTGTTCTACGATGGTTGTGCCAACGATGTCTGCTGGCATTAAATCTGCAGTACATTGGATTCTACCTGTGCTCAAGTTAAGAACATCTCCAAGCGTGCGAACAAGCAACGTTTTTCCTAGACCGGGTGGTCCTTCGAGTAGTACATGACCATTTGCAAAAATGGAAACTAGAACGACATCCACAATTCGATGTTGACCGACAACAACTTTTCCGATCTCTGCTCGCATACTTGCGAAGCCATCTCTTATGGTTTCACAACCAAGACGCACATCTTCAGAAGATGCAATTTCAGATGGCAAGTTGGATGCAGAAAAAATCATTATTCGTCTTTTGGATTCTCGCGTTCACGTTTTTTCTTGAGTAACTGACCTAAGTTATCTTCTCGGTCTTCAACTTCTATTTGTTCTGTCTCTTGCGTGGGTTTCTTTGATGTTTGCTTGGTGGTCGGGGGCGGTTCTTCCTGTAATTCTTGTTTTTTCATCCCTGACCGTTGCTTATGTACTTTTCGCAATGCCTCTACAGAATCCGTCGTTATGTTTCCAACAGGAGCGAGCATTGTTTGAATGTTCCTTTTATCTATCCATAAACGACGAATCGCGACATCAATAACAAGAATGCTCGCTGCAAGAACGGCGAGTAAGTCCCACATAGACTGTGGGCTCACTGGTTGTTCCAGTGTTGTTTCATCAAATAGGTCAACAGTCGCAACATCTTCAAAGGTTAAAATTCGCCCACCAGTTTGTGTAGCAAGTTGATGAAGAAGCGCAGCATTGTGTGTTGTTGTAGCATACTCCTTTGGATATGAAACCGTAACTGCTGTAGGAATTCTACCCGTCATGTTCCCATCACTATCTTGGAACGCAATGTTAACGAGCCACGCACCAGTTTCTTGAGCATCAAACTCAGCATGGTACCGACCTGGTCCAGTCTGCTGAAGAGAAATTGGTATTGGTTCACCCTGAGGGCTGATGACAACTACTTTGGATTGCATGAAATTCATCAATTGGTTATCGCTATCAACGGCTTCTAGGTCAATGACGCCTTTATCACCAACTACTTTTGAAGTCACTGTCATGTTCGGTGGCGATGAACCCCTCATTGACCATCGTACGCATGCTTCCCAAAATTCAGGGAACTCTGACCAACTTGGCCATTGCGTTGCCCAACGATTGCCTAAATCTGTTGTGAGTGCGATAGATTTTCCAAGCCCATAATGCCACCATGCAAAAAGTGGATCTTCGCCATCACTCACGGGAACAACCCAAGGTGTTTGTGCAAATCCTCCCTTCATCCCAGCAACGACGTACCCTCCAATTGGTGGTGCACCCGTGATTCCTGTTACTGGTCCAGTGATACTTGTTCGAGTCATCACATCCCATGTACTCCCCTCTTGTATGAGCGATCGAGAGTTCAGTTGGGCTTCTTTGATAAAGATGCTCGGTAATTTGTTAGGATCATTCACCATATAGAATCGGCCACCAGTAATGGTTGCGATCCCTTGCATTTTTTGCCGGTCTCTTTGAGATCCATGCCCACCAACCATAACTGTTGAAACAGTAACATCGGCTTCTCTATATTTAGTGAGCAGTTCTTGAGAAGGTCCTATTGGATCACCATCGCTAATAATGATAACGTGTCTCTGCGATGCATCGACAGTAACCAGACCATCAAGTGCTACGCTCATCGGTGAACCAAAGTCCTGCATGTCGCCGTAGACCAAACTTTTAATCGCATCGAGTGCCACAACTTTGTCACCTGCAAGTTGCATCGGCAACGTCCATCCAGCGTTATTCAGCGTACCAATACCACCATCCCAGTCGTACTCAATAATGCCAACATAATCAAGTTCGCTAAGTGATTCGACCGCTGCCTCTGCCATCCTCTTGCCCCAATAATTTCCTTCTGGCATTTCACAGGAGTGCATGATCAGGGCAAGGGCACCCTGTGGCAACTGTCTTGTCTGAGGTGGTTCGCACTCTAGTGGCATCGCTTGTTCTAGTTGAGAGCCAATCCAACCACCTGCACCGAATGCATCAGGGCCTCCAGTGCAAATGAGCCCTCCTCCAAGATCATGGACGAATGAATATAAATGTTTCTCTTGCAAATCATCTAACATCCATCTTGGAATGTCGGCAAGGATAACCGCATCAAATTCTGAAAAACCAATACTATCGCGAGGGATGTCTTGAGGTAAACGAACTTCAACTAGAAGCCCCGCAGAAACAAGAATATCGTGCAAATGTTGTGATGTCGCTTCGTTCTGAGTCACCAACAAAACTGCACCACCTTGCGATACAAAAGATACAGCAATACCTGTATTGTTTGCAGAAACAGTATCACTTTCCGCATCAGCGACCCACATCGCTTCAAATTTTTGTGGACCTCCCGATTGAATCGGAATATTGTAGATCACCGCATTCACGCCAGATTGCAACTGGAGTGGCGCTCCTTTGCTCACATGATCAGGAGAAATATCGAGTTCGACGCCATTTTGAAGAAGATGTAATACACCACTGGATTCGCTAACACTTCGAATGATCACTCGAACTGGAATTGATTGGCCACTTCGCGCTTGAGAGGGAGTCACAATTTTTTCAATCATGACCTCTTGTTGATGGTCATAGGTCAGAGGAAGAACATCTATTGGAATTCCACTTGCTTTCGCTTGGTTAGCAACAGAAAGAATGTGACCCTCAGTTTCATTCCCATCTGAGATGACGAGGATTCTGGAAGCGGTATCTCTGGGAAGCAACGCAATCGCCATTTGCACTCCCTTCGAAATATTCGTTGCTGTGGGATCTGGGTCGTTCACCGCAGGACTAAACACTGTTAGTTGATCTGGCATCGAAGCAATGGTCGCTTCCCTGCCAACACTAATGACTGCTAGCCGATTGTCACTACCCCTGCTGTCAGGTCCAGTCCAGTTCTCCAGAGTCTCAACAACTTGCCTCTGTATTTGCCTCGGTATGGATTGGCTGCGATCAAGAACGGTGATGAGCGTTACGCCTTTACCAATTTGTTCCCAGACAGGACGTGCGATGGCTATTGCAAGCAAAACGATGATGATGCACCGAGTTACTGTTGAAGCAATTGCTCGCCCTCTTGTTCCTCTACTTGAAATTCCTCGCCAAGAGAGCATGATTACTGGTACCACAAGTGCAAGTAACAGTAGCCATCCCGGCCGATCAAACTGGATTGGAAGCATCATTGTGTGGTCATCATATCGGGCAACAGTTGGAGGCGGTTATTTCCAGTATCAACAACGACAATACCGTCAGAAGTTCTTGCAATCCCCCACGGAGTCCGAAAAAATCCAATGTTACTTCCAGCACTCCCCCAGATTTGGACGGACTGACCATCCATGGTAAATCGTTGTAACCGGTTCGTTCCAAACTCACAGACAAGAAACGAGTTTGGAGAATCAACAAGAATGCCGTAGGGATACAGCATTTGTGTTTGCTGTCTACCCATTCCAGAAATGATATTGATGACATCTCCACTTGGTGAACGAACAACAATCCGATGGTTCCCAGAGTCTGCTACATACAAATACCCCGTACTTGTATCAACTGCAATTGATTGAGGTCTACGAAACCCATTACGATCTTCTCCATGATGTCCCATAGATCGTAAAAACTTCCCATTTTTATCGAACACACTAATTCGATCATTCCCACCATATTCTGAAACATAGACTTCACCATCTACTCCGAATGCAATATCAGTTGGATACAAGAACTGTCCATCATCAGTGCCATACTCACCAAAAGATAACATTTCTTTTCCATCTGGACTTAATACAAGAATTCGATGTTGGTGAGTATCTGCAATCCAAATATTACCTTCATCATCTATAGAGACGCCTGTTGGAAATCCAGTCCCTGACAACTTCAAGTCCCACGAAGAAAGAAATGTCCCATCGTGTGAGAATCTTTGTAATCGACCTGTTTTATCAATGACAACAAGTGTGTTTTCATCAGAATCAATTGCTCGGGGTGTCATGAAATTACCGTCTGTAAAACCCGCACCTCCAATAATTTTTGTGTTGAGTGGACCCGCTTCTTCATGTTGTTGACAAGAAAACAACACGCACGCAAGAAGTAAAGAAGCGGTGAATTTCTTATTCAGTGCAATCAGGAGGACGCCACTGATTGAAACAAACGAGATTAACACAAACAACATTGATGTGACAATTTGGGGTCTTTGATAATGCATAGCGTTAAGTAACGCAACAGAAATCGGATGATTTGAAGTTGGTGGAGCTAATTCACTAGTCAATACAGTTTCTCCGATTGACATTGCAAACGAAATCACAATCGTGATGCAGATTGCTTGAACCAACCTAGGATTTGCTGCCCGAATGAATAATAAAAACGATTTTGGAGCATCCAAACGGAACAGCGTTTGCAGCTTTTGGCAACTTGCAGCCCATCGACCTGCTATAGAACCGACAAATCCAATTTTGGCAAGTTGCGCGAGGATGAGAACGAAGGGAGTTCTATCTACAAAATCAAGGTTTGCAAGATGCCAAGCATTCCCAACAATTGATGCAAGCATGCTTGAAGGTAAACATGCGAAAAGAATCCAGAAGAAATCGAGACAGTTAGCAAGATAGCGTGAAGACTTTGAGGTCGACAGTTGCATCGACATTGAAGTCAGTACAAGCACGCTTGCCATGACCGCGACAATGGTTGCAATTGAACCACTCATGAGAAGATCATATTTATATTGTGACCAGAGTTGTAATCCATCTATACCAAGTGAAGAAATTGCACTCAGCAAAAGTGGTCCGCCTGTCAAGAGTATCCACACGATGACGATTGGCAAAATAGAATTCTTCTGTTCAACGAGGTTGGATTGGTGCTGTCCAATTGTTGCGCTCCGCAAAAAAACGAATGAGGCAATAATTGCAACAAGGATTCCAGAAAAACTCAACCAAGGTGCAGAGGTGTATGATCCACCAGACGCAACAACTGCACGCAATTCATTGCCAACTGTTGAAACTTGTGCAAGGTCAAAGCAAGTTGTGTTGGAAGCCGTGATTGCTACAACAACGATTACTGAAGCAAATAATACTTTTTTTTCTGCTTGCACTCGTAAAATAATTCTTTTACAAAGTGAAGTACCATCTAAATTCTGCAAGAGCAAAAGCCCGTTATTTTTTCTATTTGATAACGCAGCAATACATGCTGGGATTGGCCAAGACCAACCAACGAATGCAAGGAATGCACAGACTTTCATTGCAAAAAGTAATAAATCATGTTGAACAACAAAGCGATGAAACCATGTCCCTGTCGGCCATATTTGCCACCATGCGTAATACACCGCGTAACTCGGTAGAGCAAGGGTCATCAACAATACAACAATAATGATTACAAAAGTTGATCTTTTGAGAGGAGCAATCCGAAGTCCAACATACCAACCAATAATCGTTGCAACCACCCCGACTGCAATTGACCATAGGGCTGTTCTTAATATGACCATTCCGCTTTCATGCGGGATGTACTGATGTGGGCTGACAAAATCGGAAGTGAATAGCGAAGTTGTCATCGGAAATATGAAAACGACAATTGCAATAGCAATAGCAATCAGTTGAAAAAATACCGTGATTCTCTTCACTGTGGCAACAAATCCATCACCGTCGTTAATTGGTTGTTATATTCCAGTTGGGCTTCATAAAAATTGACTCGTAATGGATCATCAATCACGAGTTCAGGAAACTGACTCGCTACTTCTGGCTGAAGAGGTGTATTATGCGAAGTCGATAATGCAAGCATTCTTGCTACCCCATCACTCAGCAAGAAATCGATAAATTTCGCTCCAAGTGCCGGTTGTTCACAGCCGTGAATTAATCCAACAGTATTTGGAATGAGCAAAGTTCCACCACCTTCCTCAGCATGATGTCTTGGCATAAACATAGCAATCGATTCACCCCGTTCGATTGCAGCATACACATCGTCCGAATCAGTCATCGCATAAATAGCGGTTCCATCAACAACCGCTTGGACTGTTGCTGCATTTCCACCTAACATTGGCTCCTTTTTCATTGAACTAAATAGCGCTTCCGATTGCTCTGGATATCCTGCCATGACTGCAATATGAGTACTCGTTGTTCCAAACCGAGGATCAGCCATTACTGCATCTCCATACTCCCACCATGTTTGAGGCAAGTCTTCTTTCTTTATGATTTGAGGATTAAATGCAATGACTCTTGCTCTTGGAGAAAAACCGAACCACTTAAAATACTCATCTCGATATTCCGTCGGCCAATTCCGTGTTGTTTCAGTTGAACAAGTCGCGAGTGCACCCTCATTTGCTAAACGAATTGTTCCAAGGATTTCAGATGACCAAAATACATCCGCAATTGGACGAGTTTGTTCACGAAGTAATCGTTGCACGAGTCCTGTATTTTTTGATAATTCTGAATCACCAACCCAGACAATTTCAATTCCTGTTATTTCTGTAAAACTAGAGAACACTTCTCTTGCAATCTGTTCGTCAGCTGAAACATACACAGTCAAAACATCTGGATGCTCATTGTTCGGAGAACATCCACAAATTAATCCTGTTAAGAGAAGTGAAACAAACCTATTCAACACTTTCGGTGTCATCTTCATTTGATGGTTCCGTAAGTTCTTCTAACTGTCCAAAATAATACCTCAACAGTTCGTGATATCTTCGGGGAACTTCTTCGTCAACAATTGCTTGTTCTGCATCCCTTTGTTGTGCTAACACTGTTTCACGAACTTCTGCGTTTGATTCCCCAGAGGTTAACATTCCGCCTTCAAAAAGTTGTTTCGCAATTATTGTGCCCTCAAGTGTTTGGACTGGTGACCGTTCTGCAACAGTTGTAGTCTCTGTTTCTTTCAGTGGGTTACTTCCACCATTGCCCATTCCTTGACCACCTGTACCCGGATTTGAGTTATCGTTTGGACTACTACACATTCCTTGAGCTGCATTTTGGCAAGCAAGTTTAGCTAACTCTGCTTGCGTTTTGAACATCTGCATTGCTTGCAAACGTTCCATTTCGCTTGCCATTTCACCACCATTTTTTCCACTTGCGCATTGCTTGCATCCTTTACTCATGTTTTTACACATCTTCGCAGCTTGTTGTTGTGCTTTGAGTAACTCAAGAAGTTGTTTCTTTTGTTCTTCAGTAAGATCCTTCGCGTTCTGTATTGCTTTCATTGCAGCATCTGGATTGCTTGCAAAATTTCCGTTCAGTCCTGCAGAAGATAGTGCTGATGCAAGTTGTTCGTTCGCTTTTGAAAGTTGCTCTAATTGCTTTGCAAGATCTTCAAATGCTTTAGCGAGTTCTTTTCGTTCTTCCTCTGATAATTCTGATGATTCCATTTGTTCTTGCAACTGTTCAAATTCTTTTTTCGCTTTGTCAAAGTTTCCATTTTTCAAGTCCGCAACCATTGGCTGCATAGAAGATTGCTTGGGCATTTTGAGTGACTGCATTCGACGAAGCATCTCTTCATACGCAAATGCATTTTCATCTTTTAATAACTCTTCTAGACCTTTCTGGACATCGGTTATTTTCCGAAGTGCATCTCGCCTTAAAGTTTCTGTGTCAAGAGAATCGTTAACATCTGTTGATGCCAATTCAGACAATTCTTCTTCAAGTGATGCCCTGAGTAGCTCATCGTTTTCAAGTTGTTCAAGCACCGCATTTATAGATGATTCTATATTTTCATTTGAGGTGACTAATGCATCAGAGGGTCCCTGCTTGTCTTCGTCCCACAACCCCCATTGCCCCGTCAAAAAAATTCCAATTGTCACAGCACCAAGAAGTGCAATCACACCAAACCCCTTAGGCATTGAAAGTGGAAAGTAACGAGAGATGCTTGAATGCACACTTTTTTCCTTCGCTGTGGCAATCGCGTCTTCAATCACAGCAACACTAAAAGGAGACTTTGAGTGCTCACATGAAATCGCAGAAGAAATACGGTCACGAAGTTCTAAGCGTTGGTCAATCTCTGCCGCTGCTTCAATTGTAGAAACAGACGAAGAAAACCATAATGAGATTCCAGTGAACGCAGCATAAATACCTGCACCAATCCAAACAAAGTTCCAAGGCACAAATTGAATTGTGCCGATTCGATCAACTAACGCAACTATCACCAATACACAGAAAAGAGGAAAGAGAAATTTCACACTTTGAGCAAGTACATTGTTGAATTGCATTCTCAATCTTGCTTTGTTGATGATGTGATGTAATTGTTCCATATGTTCTATCACCTAAAAACCCATTCGTTGAATTGTACGCGAGGAGATGCAATTTGCTTCTATTTATGGCTTAACTAATTCGATAAGACGTAGTTTCACCTCTTCTAACGTGGAAAAAACTCTTGCTCCTGCAGCGTGTACATGTCCACCCCCATCAAAGTGGCCAGCAAGAACGTTGACATCAATCAGCGTACTTGGTTCATCTGGGATGCTCGGTTTTGAACGAAAACTCATTTTTGTAACACTCGGGTCGCTGTCGGTCAACAACACGGATGCTTGAATGTGTTCAAGGACTAAAGGAGTGTTGACTAGACCAACAATATCTATGCTAGAGCCATTTGCTTCACGAAAATCTTCACTTCGTAGTGTCATGATTGCAACGGAACCTACATACTCAATGCTTGAGAGCATTCGTCGAAGCAGTTCCATTCGTGCGGGTCTCGCAGTTTCTTCAAGGACCCTATACAGTTGATACCTGTCGATATCGTGTTCAAGTAAACGAGAAGCATCTGCGAAACACCGAGCGTCTGCGTTTGAAAATCTGAACCAACCGGTGTCTGTCCCCAGACCAATGAACAATGCTTCTGCAATCGATCCTTTCCCTTTTCCAAGATCAATATTCATTTCTTCAAAAAGCGCCATGACAACTTGAGTACATGCCGCAGCGGAGACATCAACAATCCGATCGGGTGCTACATCGTCTCCATTTGCATGGTGATCGAGCCCAACAACAATCTCTTTCCTTTCACGTATCCATGGCTCAAGTGCCTCAAGTTGAGCCCATGCACCAGTGTCCGCAACGATGATAAGGTCTGGCTCCTCGATAGGAAGACCAACTTCTTCAAGTAATCGAAGTTCGGTATCCCCTGCTGCCAGTTTCAAGCCGTGTTCGATTGGACCAATAAAAATATTCTCTACTTGTTTCCCAATACTTTGTAACCCAAGACAAAGTCCAATAACAGAACCAAGTGCGTCGCCATCTGGTTTACGGTGCGTCGTCACAACAATTCGACTTGCTTCATGTATTCGTTCTGCTATCGCGGCATAACTTGTTGTTGATTCATAGACATCTGTATTTGAAGTCATAAAAGTCTTTCTATCTATCAAAATGGTTCTTAGATTGTTCAATATCTTGTTCAATTGCAATTGTAAGTGCTTCAACGGTATCAAACTTGATTTGGTCTCGTATCCAATGTGAAAAAGTGACCGACAAAGGCCAGTTGTACTGACCAATTTTCCCTTCAAAGTCAATTAGATGGACTTCGCAAACACGGTCGTGAGAGCCAAAAGTAGGTTTTGTCCCTACGCTGATTGCGGCAGCATAGGTCACACCATCAATCATTGACACACCCGAGTAAATTCCGTTTTTTGGAAGCATTGTTTGTACATTTCCGAGATTTGCTGTGGGGATGCCCAATTTTCGTCCACGTTCATCGCCTTGTGTGACAATTCCAGAGAGTTCATATTGCCGTCCAAGAATGCAGGAAACATCTGCAACCCGACCTTCTTGTAATAATTGACGGGTTAGGGAACTGCTTGCTTTTGCAACAGTTGAATCTTGAAGAATAATCTCTACACTTTGAACCTCTAAACATGCAAAATTATAAGTTTCACCCAAAGATTGCAACAAATGAATGTCTCCATTTCGATTCTTGCCGAAACGGAATCCAGCGCCCTCTACAATAAAATTAGGTGAAAATTCATCCATAACTTGCTTGATATATGCCTTTGGATGAAGCCCAAGTAACTTTTTTGTTGGCGTAATCTTGATAACGTCGTCCGCCCCAGCATTGATTAACAGCGCTTTCCGTTGTGAAAATGTCGTGATGTGATCTATTTGGACTGTCGAGTCGAGGATTGAAACGGGGGGTGGATCAAAACTCCACACTTCAACTCGACCCCTCTCACCAACCGCCTCTCTGGCATGTTCTACCAACGCTACATGCCCGAGGTGGACTGCGTCAAAATTGCCTATTGATATTGCGGTATTCATAGTGGCCTCATTCCGTTGGAAAGAGTGCACGATATTCGGAAATCGAAATCAATGTGTATTGAATAGATGACTCCAAACGGTTCTAATACGCAAATGGCAACTCAATCAAAGCAACCCATCGGTAGCAAACCAGAGAATCCAACGGCGATTATCGAAAAAGTAACAAATAGTCTTCGATTGACTGCTGAAGAGACTGTTCCTTGGTTTCTTGAACAAATGCCGCTGATGTATTTTCAAGATACTGATGAAGAAACTCAACTTGCACACTTGCGTGCAATCA
>CAZRPZ010000011.1:0-43342 GCA_964602215.1 uncultured Isosphaeraceae bacterium
GATTGCGGGTGTTGTACTTGAGCCATCCAAGACAGGGTGGAATGTCACATCTGATTTACCAAATCCTGATTCGAGTCGGTTCAATTCCTTTAGTCTAGCCGCAGCAAGTGATCAAGCAATTTTTATCGCGTGTAATGACTCAACTCAGCCGTATCGTGATGCTGTGCTTGTGTATGAACGTAACGGAGGTGCTTGGGAACACATCCAAACAATCGCGCCTTGGTCTGCCTCATGCACACTTTTTGGAGAAGACATTGACGCCGCAGGTGATATGCTTGTCATAGGAGCAACGCGGGTACTTGGATGTTCGGGAGGGAATGTGCATGGTGCTTATATCTATATCCGAGGGGATGAAAATTGGGAACTTTCAACAACATTACAAGAAGGCGACACGAACGGAAAGTGGGTTGCATGCGATACCGAAACAGTTGTTTCATGGAGTTCCATCTCTGGTCCAAACTCAACTTTCGACTACCTTGAAATTTGGAATCGCAACGGCAATTCATTTACGAGCAACGGTTCGATATCTAGTGGGGATTGGGGATTTGATATTTATTTTGCTGAAGGGATGCAGATTGATGATGGCATTTTAAGTTTTGGTACGTGCAATTCATACTGGGGATGCCAGACGAATACGACTACAAACCGAACGGTGTATACCGCCCAGCGAGATGGAAATTATTGGTGGTTGGGGAATCCAATCACGATTCCATCTGGATATGGTTCAACTGGTTTTGGTCGCAATACCAAGATGGGTGGTGGGTCACTGCTCATAGGAGCGCCTGCGTATTCTGGGTCCTTAGGAGTTGTTTTTCAAACTCCACTTGCTCAAACGCTTCCTTGCCCCGCTGACTTTGACGGAGATGGCGCAGTGAACGTCAACGATATCCTAAAGATGATTTCCCAGTGGGGCGAAACTGGGCGTGTTGACCTTAATGGTGATTCGGTTGTGAATGTTACGGATCTTCTTTCACTACTAGATGCATGGGGCGAGTGTAACTAAAAACTATCCGCTGCTAAGTTTTACGAACAACGCACATTCATTGATGTACCATAGAAATGCTGAACACACAAATCCCTAAAGGAAACTATATATGACAAATGAGACTAACGCTCTTACGACTCTCTTCATAGCATGCTGGAAAGACGCGGATTTGAAAGTTCGCTTCATGTCCAACCCAAAAGCAGTCCTCGATGAATATGGGATGAAAGTTCCTGAAGGCGTCGATGTAACAGTCGTTGAAAATACTGATAACACAATACACATTACGTTGCCCGCAGCACCAGATAGCCACATGGATCTTTCTGATGATGAGTTAACAAATGCAGCGGGAGGATGGTATCAATTTGCACCTTGGACAGCGCCACCATGTGAATTTTCATTATGTAATGATCATAACTGATTTTTGCGCAATTGGATGCTGCTTAGTTCCATTGTTCTGTGCTGACTCCTAAGCCGAAATAGCGTGCTACTTGACTTCCATTAGTAAATCGAATGAGCCCGTAACTTTTTCGCCATTGTCAATTTCAATTTCAACCCACAACCTACTTCCCGTTGGAATTGGATTTGGGACTTCAGCATGTGTGTGCCAGCGGTTTGGTTCGGCAGGATTTTCAATTTCAGATTTTGCTTTTATCGAGCCCATCGCGTCTTGAGTTCCTATCCAAAAGCGTACAGCGACAGCTTGGGCAGGTGATCCCTCAACGGGTGTAACCGTAACATCAATTGGTGCGTCCTTGCCAGCGATAATTTCTCCTACGTCGCGAGTCGCCATCACATTGAACGAGCCGATCGTAGATGTGCCTAATTGAATGATTGGTCCTCCGTGACCGGCAGTGGGTCCTTTCTGTGGGGCATGAGTATGCTCATCGCTTGAAACTTCTTCAGTTGCCGTCGTCACTTGGTCGTCACCGTGATTGTGATTCTCACTGCTGCAACCCAAAAGGGTAAGGGTGAGTGTAAGCGTTGAGATTGAAAGTACGTTCGTTGTGTTAGACATTTGCTGTGTCTCCTTTGTTGAGTTTTTTTGCCCCACCAAATACAAGCGAAAAGCCAGCGGGAATGACAATGAGATTGAGTAGTGTAGAAGTAAGTAACCCGCCTAGGGTGACGATTGCAAGAGGGGAAAGCAGTTCGCTGCCCGGCTTTCCAGCAGCAAGCGCAAGGGGTGCAAGACCGAGAACGGCAGAAATTGCGGTCATGAGAATTGGAACAAGACGTTCCATTGACCCACGGACGATTGCTTCAGAAACGGGAACACCCTCGCTATCCATTAAATGGTTGTAATGATTGATAAGTAAAATACCGTTGCGAATTGATATTCCAAAAAGCGTTATGAACCCAACCATGCTTGCAATTGAAATGACAGGTGCAATGTACGTTCCACCAAATCCGAACAACGCAATCGTGTTGGAAATGAAACCGCCACCCTCTGTCATATAAATTGCCGCAATGCCGCCAATCAATGCAAGTGGCATGTTGACCATGACAAGAATAGCTGCACGGAGTGAACCGGTTGATATTTGCAACAGCATCAACATTAAAAGCATGACAACAAAGCCGGTAATCAAAATCGTCTTCGTGGCGGATTGTTGCGCTTCAAACTGTCCACCGTAATGCACAGTTAAACCCGCTTGCTCTACAATAGGATTAACTCTGGCTTGCACTTGCGCGACAAGATCACCAAGATTTGAGCCCTCTGCAACATTTAATGAAATGACAGCTTTTCGCTGAGCGTTTTCCCTCGTAATTAAATTACTTGAACGCTGCGGCCCGATGTCCGCGACATCTCGCAAGCGAACTGTCGCGCCGCTACTCCCGCGAAGCAGCAAATCTTTGACTTGTTCGATGGTCTCGCGCGAAGTAGGGTCAAGTCGAACGACTAAGTCGTACTGGCGAATACCTTGATTTACGGTATCAACAACTTCTCCATACATCGCCTCTTGGACTTGTTCGGCAGCACTTGCGGGGCTTAATCCAAACGCTGCTAGTTCGGCGTGGCGATACCGAATTGGAAGCGAAGTAATCATCACCTCGCGATTTGCATTCACGTCTCTTGCCCCAGCTCCTGGAAGTTCTTTTAGCGCGACCTCGATTTGTTTTGCAACTTTCCGTAACTTCGATAAATCCTCGCCATAAATACTAATCGCAATTGCGGCAGGAGTGCCAGAAAGTAAGTGGCTTAGTCGATGTTCGATGGGTTGACCGACCATCGTTGTGATACCCGGAATTGCAGTAAGGACTTCGTCAATTCCTTGGCGAACATCTTTTTGATTTCCACCCTCTGCAATTGAAACTTCAATCTCAGAACTACTCACTGGCTCTGCGTGTTCATCTCGTTCTGCTCGACCTGTTCTTCTAGAAACATTCGCAACACCTTTAATTGCAGTGAGTCGTTTTTCTACATTCGTTGCAAGCCGATCACTCTCTGCCAGTGAAGTTCCGGCAGGTGCAAACAAAAACACTGTAAATGTACCTTCGTTGAACGAAGGCAGAAAAGAAGTGCCAAATGTACTTGCGAGCATTAATGCCGCTAATGTTGCTGCGCCTGCCGAAGCGAGCAATCGTCCACGGTATTTCAACGCAAGTCGAAGTGATGGTTCATACGCCCGTTTGATCACGCCAACAAGCCATGATTCACGACCATGGTCTTTGCCTAATTTTCCTCGAAGTAACACATTGCATAAAGCTGGTGTTAGGGTCAACGCAACAAGAAGCGAAGCAAGAATTGAAACCATATACGTCAATGCAAGTGGTTGGAAGAAACGACCTTCAAGACCGTCTAAAAACAACAATGGAACAAAGACCATGACGATGATGACAGTTGCAAATACCATCGCGGGTCTAATTTCGTTACTTGCATCAAAAATAACTTCAATTGTCGGACGCTGTAATGATTTTTCTTTTGCTCGGTTTTGCTTTAGTCGCCGAAATACATTTTCAACATCGATGATTGCATCATCAACAAGCACGCCGATAGCAACTGTCAATCCGCCAAGTGACATAACATTTAAACCCATGCCCAAGGCATCCATCATCAGTAATCCAATAGCAAGTGAAACGGGCAACGCAGTCAACGTAATAATCGTTGTGCGAATGTTCATCAGGAATAACATGAGCACAATAGCAACGATGACTACCGCCTCAAGTAGAACTTTTGTTACGTTTTGAACTGCTCGATTGATAAAGTGTGATTGACGAAACACATCTCGATTTAGCACAATGCCCGTAGGCATGGTTGGTTCAAGTTGATCTAACAGTATGTCAATTTCTTGCGTTAGTGCAAGTGTATTTGAGCTAGGAGATTTTTGAATTGAAACGATGACTGCTGGCGAGCCAGATTCAGATGCGGTGCCACGTTTAAGTGCTGGACCTAGTTGTACATTTGCAACTTGTCCGATTGTGACGGGAACACCGTTATGAAATTTAATAATAGTTTCGGAAATGTCACTCGGTTTTGTCACTCGGCTTTGTTGGCGAATTGGAATTTCAAAACTGCCAACGTTTGGTAAATATCCTGCACTTGCAGTGCTATGAGAACTGCCTGCTGCTTCAACAACATCAGAAATCGTCAAGTCATATAAACGCAAGCGTTCTTGGTCGACGTTTACTTGGTACTCAGGGAGTTCGCCGCCGATGGCAACAACTTGTGAGACGCCTGGAACTGCAAGAATTTTATTTCTTAAATCAAATTCAGCGTAGGAACGAAGTTCAAGAGGGGTTGCATTGCCTTTTGGAGAGGAAAGGGAAACGAGCACAATTTCACCAGCGATGGATGTAATTGGTGTGATGAATGGCTCAACTCCCGGAGGAAGACTATCTCGTACAGTGGAGAGTCTCTCTGCGGTGAGTTGCCTTGCGTCATATAAATTTGCGCCCCAATCGAGGTCAATCCAAACAATTGCAAGCCCAATAGCGCTTGCGCTGCGAACTCGCCGAACACCAGTCATGCCATTCACCGCAGATTCAATTGGGAACGTTACATATTGTTCAACTTCATCTGCTGCAAGCCCACCTGCTTCTGCCATGACAACGACAGTTGGTGCGTTGAGCTCGGGAAAGACATCGACACTCATTTGAGGGAGTCGATACGCTGCGTATCCTGACAGCAGAATCGACGCAAGAATGACTAGTGATGAATACCGAAGTGAAAAGCGAATCAATGCTTGTAACATTGTTTAATGCTCTCCTTCGTGAAATGTTCCATCAGAGTGAAAATGTCCACCTTGTTGAATCGAACCACTCGTTGCAAGCATGAGTTGGAAACCGCCATCGAGGACGACTTCATCACCATCTGCTAGACCACTGAGAATGGCTACCCATCGACCATCATTGAGCCCAAGATCTGCTTCCAAATGGATGGCTTCGTTTGGATTATTGGGGTTCCGCCTAAAAATAATTGGCGTTACACCATCTTGTTGCACCGCTGCAAGCGGAATTGCTAATTCAGGAGAGAGAGTGGATTCTGTCACGATTTCAAGTTGTGCTGAAACACCGGGTCTTGCCCACGACACAAGTTTGTCTGGCGTGACATACAACTCAATCGTTCTCTCATTTGCATCGCCGGATAATCCAAGAGAAAGTACGCCGTGCATTGTGTTTTGCAAAGAGATAGAACGGTCTGAGGCAGTTGGGGTAGGAGGAACGATTGTTGCGGATAAGCCATCACGCAAAATACCAAGGTCGCTTTGCAATCCTAAAGCGCGAAAACGGAGTTGGTCTGGTTGCACTACTGTTAACACAGTTATTCGTTCGTCTGCCCACGCGCCGTTAGTGACATTGATCGATTCAACGACTCCCGATTTTTGTGCTCGAACTTCAATTTCTTTTATCTCTTTCCACCACTCTTTATTTCCTTCGGGAATTGGAATGTTCAACATCGTCGATGCAGATTCAAGCGAGATTTCTAGAGAAGTTTTTGCGGCTCTAAGAGCAACAAGAGTTTCGTTGTAGTTTCCTTCAAATTCTGCGAGTTTTTCCATTGAATCGTCAAGGCTTACTTTTGCCGCAGTCAAAGAAGCAGAGGCATTTGTGAATTCACTCAAACTTCCACCGCCAGCATCACGAAGTGCCTCTAATGTTTCAATTCGTTGCATCCACATATCAACGGCTGCTTGCAAGTTAAATTGATGGTGTTCATGTGCGAGAAAGATTGGCGTAAACGATTCCAACTTCACTTGCAATCGCTGTATAGTTGCCTGATTTTCAGCAATCGACTGCTGCATTTCGCGCCACTTGGGTGAATCAATTGTGAAAAGTAAGGTGTTTTTATCGACTGAATCAAACTGCTTGACAGCCAGTTCGATTCTGCCGGGTAACATCGTCAAAAATTCACGTTTTGCCGAAGGGAGATATTCAAATGTTCCCGGAACACGAAGTGTGTCTTGAATGTTCCTTCTTTCAACGGTGGCAAATGTAATTCCAAGATTTGAACGAACTGATGGAGGAATTGCAACACGGTTTGTTGGCACACTGGTATGTGTGGTGTCTTGGGCGATTGGTTCGTTGCTTACTTCGCTGCCGCACGCCTGTAAAAGAAGTACGGTAAGTACAGTGAATTGGATTTTCATAACACACCTCCTACGGGTGAAGGACTCAAATTCGCATCTGGTCCAAGAATTCGAATGAAATTGATTGCTGCATCAAATTCATCAAGTTGCAATTCGATTAGTTTTTGTTTCGCTTCAAACTGCCTTTTTACGGTCTCAAGCAAAATGAATGTGTCTACTTCGCCAAGTTCAACAATTCGTTTAATGTCTTGTGCTTGTGCTTCAAGAAGAGGAACTATTGTTTCTTCATAATGACTTCTCTGTGATTGAATGAAATCTAGTGAGATTGTTGCAGCACCAAGTTCACGGTACAACTTGGAAAAAGTTGTTTCTGCAGCGGCTCTTGCAACTTCACGGTTTGCGCTTGCTACTGCAATGCCTTCGCGGTTTGCATTAAGGACTGGAAGTGGAATTGAAAGCCCGAATAAAAAACGGCTATCATGCGATTCACTTCCAAAACCAGTTCCAAGAGTAATATCTGGAAATTGTTTTTTGATTTCAACGTGAAGGGATTGTTCGGTAGTTTCATAGTCGGCAATCTTCACCGCAAGTTCAGTGTTTGCGTGAATGAGTCGCTGGGTTTCATCTTCAACAATTGGAAGTATGATTGTGGGGAATATTGGAAGGAGCATCGGTCCAGCATTGGGCGGTAATCCGAGCAAATCAAGGAGAGCAATATTTGCTCGAACAACTTGAAGTTCCGCACTTGTGAGTTCAGCCAACTTACTCGAAAGTTCAACTTGAAGTAAACGGTGTTGGACGCGGTTTAACTCGCCCGCTTCTTTCAAAGTGTCAGCAATTGAGTTGATGTATTCAAGCTGAGAAATGATGCCCTGCAACAGAGTAACTTGTTCGCTTGCCACAACCCAAGTTGCCCACTGTTTGCGTAAAGCGAACCGAGTATTCCACTCTGCATTTACAATTGCTCTGAGTTGCGATTCGTATGCAGCGCCAGCACGTTTCTTTTCAACCTTCAATCTTCCAGAAATTGGAATTGTGAGATTGCCCATCATGGAATATTCAAAGGGTTTAGAAGGTGATGAGATATCTGCTCCATCAAAACCAAACACTGGGTCTTCCCACAATCCTGTTGTATCAAATTTGGCAAGGGCAGTGCCAGCTTCAAGGCGAGCGATTCGAAGGTCTGGGTTGTAAAACAATGCAAGCACTTCACCCTCTGAAGGTGAAATACCATCTTCAAAACCAAATACGGCGGGTTCATCATGCGTTAACGTGTCGAGTCGATCTATAAAAGCAGTCAATGGTTCGATATCGATAGCCCTCATATCAAGTGAAAACCGATACGTATCAATATCAAGCGGTGCTGGCTCATACGTCTGGCACCCAGCCCCAATAAAGGCTATTAGGGAAAAGTACATGCATTTCCAAATGTTAAGATTCACTGTTAGATCTCCTATCAATGACAACAACTACAAAACTTCATGGCAAAGACCATGAGAGTGAAGAACGATTGAAATGGATAGGATTTAGACGCGCAGGCGCGTCGATTGAATGACAGCAATACGTTGCATCATGCCAATATCAACTTCTCTTTGCGGGGAATCTCGCCAATGTTGAGAATTGACTTGTGTTGCGAAGGAAGCGAAAGAAAGCGAGGGAGAGAGTAGCATTGCATCATCGTGTACACGGGGTGTTGAAAGAAGAACGATTAGTCCTAATTCAAAGTCGGTGCAATCGCAATCTTCGATATGTTCTTCACTTGTGGCAGGAGTGACAAATTCACTGTGATGGCTACACTCAAGTTCACAATGTTCCACGGTTGCGGCAACTTCATGTTCGTGACCACCACCGAGGCAGATAGAAACACTATCTTGGAGCCCACCAAAAATACCTTGAATGGCTATTGCAGTGAGCAAAAAGTAGGTTGTAATCTTCGTAAACATCGCTAATTCAATATAGGGCAAGCAGATAACGGTGTCCACCGAAATTCCTTGCATTTCTGTATCTCAACAAGAATACGAGGTATTCGGGTGAAGACGTAGCGTCCAATAATACATTTGGTGTCTGACACCTGTTGAGACACCTGTTAAAAACGGACTGTGATGCCAGTGAAGTTATTGGTGTCATCCACATCTCCTGCGAGACCAAAGTTTACTCCAGCGTCCCAAGTAAAGTTTTCATTGATTGCACAAGTTGCACCGACACCGAGAATAAACCTGTAATCAGTGCCTGAATCTGAACTGAACTTGTTGATTCCTTCTAGATACCAACCCCACTGATCGTTCAAGTCGCCTGACGTTCTTTAAAGCAGTGACGTGGCTTACCCCGAACTGTGTAGCAAGATCAGTAATTCTGCAACATGATTTTGCGATGATGATTTCCTCTATTGCCTCAACGTAGTCTTCAGCAGTTTCGCTCGCGTGGTCATGACGAGTTCGTTCAAATGCTGAAATAGATGATTGTTGTGTCAAAATAGGAAATACCCAATACAATATTTAATTGTAACTTACTTTAAGAATACTTACCGTTCCCATGTCATGCTACGATATTGAACATGCGGGAACAACGAACAATCGTAGATGGTGTTGAATTTGGCAAGATATTTCAATTTCAACATATCTTTGGAGCAATTCGAAGTTCGATGCAACCCGCTCGACTATTGATTGGGTTATGCATGGTCTTGGTATTGCTTGCGTCTGGTCGGCTGTGGGATTCCATTTCAGGTGTAGATGCGATTACTCTTGATGGCCAAAAGACACAAGAAGAAATAACCCAAGCTCGTTCTTTGGCAATTGCCCAGTCAGCAACCGCCCTTGGACATAGTGCTCCTGAGGGATCAGAACTATGGAGTGTGCGAGAAGCACAATCGAATCTTCTGGTTGCATGGGAAGACTATCTCTTTGAAGGACAAGTGACTGAGGATGAACGAGCAGAATTCAATGCAATTTACCTTTCACTTGAAGAACTCCGACCACGCGGTCCGTTTGAAGCAACCGCATTGTTATTAACCAAAGAATGGAATGAAATTGTAGACAGTGCTCTAGAGTTTAATCCAGTGCAAATGTGGAATAGTGTTGTTGCTATTGTGTGGGATTTACCCCAACTTCTTTGGAATGGAGGGTTTCATTGGTTTATAAGTTTGTATGGATTTTTGTTGATCTACGTCCTATGCATTGGAGGAGGCGCGATTTCGAGGATGCAAGCAACAGATCATTCAAGATCGCTTCGACTCTCTGTGAATGAAGCTGTTGATTTCTCAGTTGCTCGGTGGCGTTCCTTACTAACGGCAATCATCTCCCCAGCGATGTTTGTCGCTGCCCTCACGATTTTCTTAATGGTAATGGGACTTTTACTCTTCAATATCCCATTTCTTAATCTGATTGGTGGACTGTTTTATGGACTTGCACTATTACTCGGTCTTCTTATCGCGCTAGTTGCAGTGGGGTATGCAGTTTGCTTCCCGCTTTTTATTCCAGCAGTAATGATTGAGGATTGTTCTGGAGGCGAAGCTGTACAGAGGTCATTTGCGTATTTACTATCAAAAACGTTGCGATTTATTGGATATCTAGCGATGCTCGTGATTGCAATGGTCCTTGGCTATGTTGTTGTTCGATTGATTGCAAACCTCACCCTAGATTTGACTGCTAATGTTATTGGAACGTGGACATTCAATATGTCACTCTATAGCGCAGGCTCAATGCAAGAGGTAGGTGTTCCAACAATTGGGATTTCGTGGTATGAATCTATGGCAGGTTGGCTCATTGCCCTTTGGGAAACCATCGTTCATGACATGATGATTGGCTGGCTCTTCAGTGGCTTCTTTAGCGCAAGCACTATGATGTATTTGTGTATGCGTTCTAGTTGTGATGGACAAGATAGTCGCGATATCTGGTGGGAAGGCACTGCGCATGGCACAAATATTCCCAGCGAAGAGGAATAGTTACGCTTCTGGTTTTAACTCAAAAATTGATTGCGTTCGCAACACAGTTCCATGTTCAGAGTGGAGATGGTATGACTGTACATGCAATTGATCGTTGTATCGCTGGACATCTAAAATGCTTAATCCCCGATTCTTGCCATCTTCATAATGAATGACTTTTGCGTTCACTTCTTGGGCAAAATCAGTCAGTTCGGTGAAACTATCACCGAAAAGATGATCAGGGAGAAACTCGATTTGCATGGAATTGATTAACGTGATTCTGTCACCAAAATCTTGCTCATGGTCACGCTCGCCAGCACAAACTAATGTAGTGACATGCCCACGATCTGGTAAATCACCAACTTCGGGGAAGATGATTTCAGTGACGCAAATACCCTCGTATTCAAAGCGTAAAACATGTCCGCCCTTGCAAAGCCAGCCCTCAAAGTCATAGCCATTGTGTTGGACCTCCACTCGTTCCTCAATTGAGAAGAATTCTGGATGTACAGCTGACCTAAACAGCGCCATGCTATAGGTTGGTTGTTCGATTAATTTATCTGGTGCTTGCATTTGAATCCCATTGTCAAGAGAGAAGGTAACATGGTAACAAAGACCTAACAACATCTTTGCCCTCCGTTTGTATCGGTGTATTGTTGCTTATATTTTCAGTAAATCAAGTCTAAAAATCAGTATTTTACGACAAAAAATGGCGTTTCTTGGAAACCCTTGCAGAAACTGGACTTGTGAGTGTGAATTTATCCATCCAATTTCGCTTGTACCTGTTGCATGTCCGACCAGACTTCTTGGCGAGTCTTCTTTGTGTAGTTTCTTAGGAGATACGCTGGATGGTAGGTTGGCATGACTGGAATCCCGTCAAATTCGCTCCATTTTCCTCGAAGGCGGGTAATTCCAGTGGCTGTCTGCAAAATAAATTTCGTTGCTGGTGATCCTAGAGTGACGATGAGTTTGGGCTGAATACATTCTATTTGTTGATGGAGGTAGGGACCACATTTTGTCACCTCAGTCGGCAGAGGTGTACGGTTCTGGGGTGGTCTGCTCTTTAGGACGTTTGCGATATACACATCTTTTCGTAAAAGCCCCATCGCTTCGATCATTTGATTGAGTTTTTGACCTGCTGCCCCAACAAATGGAATTCCTTGTGCATCTTCCTCTGCACCGGGCGCTTCGCCGATAAACATCAGTGAAGCATTAGGGTCGCCATCCCCAAATACAGTTTGCGTATACCCCGTTGTTGTAGTGCAGTGCGGACAATTGTTGTCATGGTCAATTCGAATATCATCAAGAGTTTTTCTGACGGAATGGGTTGCTCCTATTGGGAGAAAATCAACGCCCATGAGTTTGCTCGTTTCAAAGTGTAGTTGTGCTTGTTGCAAATCCATATTTCACATCTTAATCGCGCTGAAGAATAATTGTGACGGGACCATCATTTTCAATTTCGACTCTCATCATTGCTCCAAAGATTCCTTGCTTTACAGGAACCCCATGTTCAAGGAGAAGCTCTGCCACTCGCTGTATGAGCGGTTGTGCAACCTCAGGTTTCGCAGCACGGACAAAACTCGGTCTATGACCCTGTTTACAGTCGCCTGCAAGTGTGAATTGGCTCACAAGCAGGAGTTCACCTTTCGTTTCAGATACTGAACGATTCATCTTTCCGTTACTATCTTGAAAAATGCGAAGGTGTTCGAGTTTGTTTGCAATCCACTCTGCATCTTCTTTGGTGTCACCTTCTTCAACACCGAGAAAAACGCAAAGCCCGCAACCAATCGTTTCAGCATGGGATGGAGAATCGACATAGACCCCAGCCCTAAGAACACGTTGAACAACTGCAATCATGCTGCATATTGTCGCAAAAAATAGAGCCCGATGTATTGAAACATACGGGCTCCTGTGGGGGGTAATTGATGGCTACACAAATGTACGCACGGAGCAACTTTTGGTTCCGTAAAACCAAAGTCGCATTCAAATATCTGCTCTGAGGACTCCTCAGAGCAGGGTTTTAGAGCAGAGCCATAGCACAACTGGAGACGAGTGCGACACCCTTCTCGTCACAAGCTTGCCGGTAATCGATAAGTTCAATCGAATCTGGATGCACAAGCTCGATAATGGCACTCATGTTCCCAACGCTACACCAGTGGGTTGAATTATTGTGCCATTTCATTGCGGCTACAAACTCGTCGGAGTCATTTGAAATGAATTTAGTCATCATCTCGCGATCGTGCCGTTCCACATCAAACTTCCGTTGTTCGTCGACTGGTCGTGGCTCGCCGAATTGTTGCCCTACATGGCTAAGATCTGCAGATGAAACGAATAATGTTGTTCCTCCAACTTCATTAAGGATATCAATCAGACGAGGCACAAATTCTTCTGTTGAAGTCCGCTTTCCATCATCTTCAATCATTTCGACGAGTGGGCAAGGAATCAAACAAGCAACAACAGGAACGTTCCCAAAGCAGTGTTGCAGCCAAGGAAGTTGCAGTTCGATTGAGTGCTCAGCAGCGTGATCGATAATATCTTTTGTAATTGCATCCCCGAATGATTGCTCAAGTTCGTTCACAACAACTTGATCGATAGGGCATGTGCCAAGAGGAGTTGAAAAACCGATTGTAGAGAGAACAACCCCATCACCTTCTCCAAAATGATTTGTTCCTAGAATAACCACTCGGTCAGGTGGTTCTTGATCTTGCCAAGAATAGTAGGCAGAAGCATAATTTGGCCATCCTCGTTGATAATCTAGATGTGGAGAAACGATTGCTTTGACATGTTGTTCAAATTCTGGATTCTCAGTTTCAAGTAACCATTCTGAGAGTTGTGCCCTGCAAGAATCTTCACTCTTGCCGAGGGTTCCAGACGCCCGAATAGGAAATGATCCCGCCTGTTTGAGTTTCTCTACTGTTTCGTCTTCGAGTTTTGTTGCAGTTGGACCCCATAATAATCCTGACTCATCTAATTTTTGCAGCACATCAACAACTATCTCAGGGGGTGCACCAGTTGCCTTTGAGATGTCTGCCGCAAGTGTATTACCGTCGATACGTTGAATGAGGCCATACACGTTGAGTGGGACAACCATTGTTTCTTCTTTGAGCATATATGGATCTCGAAGGGCAACAAATTGTTGATCTTTTTGTTTCACTGGCCACGCCTGAAATTTACGTAGTGCCGGCATCATGAGGTGTTCGGGAAGGTCCGAGAATGGCATGGTCGACTCCGAGTGGTGAAAAAAAGTCCTTTTAGCCGTCAAGAGAGAACTTATGGGTAAAGAAACGGCAATATTAGGTCTATATCAACGTCATACGATATCACCACTTGCTCTATCACGGGGAAGGTTTACAATAGAGATTCCACCTTTTTTTGAATCTCATCACAGGAAATGCTCGGAAGGAAAGACATGAAAGTCCTGACTATAAAAAAATTGTTATGCATTGTTTTCAGTGCGGCTTTATTTATGAATGTAATCGGTTGCGAACAGGCCTCAACAGGGGAAGAAAAGCAGGGCGATTCAGCCAACCAAGAACAACAAAAAAGTCAATCCAAAGTTGAACCAAAAGCTCAACCCCGAACCTTACCAAATTCATTGTCTTCAGTGGACAATAGTAAGAGTAAAGATCCTCAGGCAAATCCTCAAAAGGATAAAAGCAACAAGTCCAACCTCTCTGCTGACACAAGTTTATCTGCTGGGCTATCGAACAAAAACCCTAAGCCCGATGACACAACTGCAGTCTTAGAACAAGTTGTTACAGTAACACCAACCACACTCGATTTAGGAACATTTTCTACAAGTGAAAAAGGAACGGGAAGTGTTACGTTAACGAACACTGGTGGCAATCCAATTACTTTAGAAAGAGCAAAAGCAAGCTGTGGCTGTACAACATCAGATTTCCAGAACGGAACAGTTTTACAACCCGGAGAAACAACCGATGTGAGCGTGACAATGAACGGCAAAGGTCGTGCAAGAAAAATGTCAAAAACTGTTACATTTACGATTAAAGATTATCCTCCAATCCGTTTGCCAGTTGTTGCCGAAACAATTTCATATGTGACAGTTGATAAAGACCCCATTACAATTGAAGATGATTTTGGGATGGAGACAATTACGCTCACGTCTTCTGATGGACAACCATTTGTTGTGACGTCTCTCTTGCCTGCAATTGCAGAAGAATTGCCAACAGAGCCAGCGGTATCTCAAGAACTCAAGTTAGATTGGAAAGTTTTTTGGGATGTTGTGCAGACAACAAAGATGACAATTCGACTCGATCACCCGCTCTGCAATGAAATTGTAACTAACATTCGTTTGTCTGCAGACCAACGGCAACGATTGAACGAGTTGATTAAATTAAGACGGGCAGGGGGTGAACTTCCTTCAAAAGATCCAACTCGTCCTCAAACAGGAGATCAACTAGCACGGTATATAAAAGCTGGCAGGGGAGAGCAAGTTTTGAAATATATCAACGATGGACTTGGTCAGTACAACGCAGTTGATCGAGGCGGAGTGACGTTGTTAAGCACTGCTGCAGAAGCAGGTGACGCAGACACAGTGATTGGATTGATAGAATTAGGTGCTGAAATTGAACGTGTGGATCGTGTAAACCGAACTCCGTTGATGTACGCTGCTCGATCTAAAAATCCTGAAACAATTCAACTTCTTTTAGACAATGGTGCTGATATTCAAGCAAGAGATCGGCTCGGAAATACCCCTTTGTCATGGGCAGCTGGATTTGGTACAGCAGATGGGGTTCAAGTTCTTGTTGATGCAGGTGCAGATGCAAACACGGTTGATACTGTTCTTGGGTACACACCACTTGTATGGGCATCTGGTTTCGGAGATTCAGCATCAATTAATATTTTGCTCGAAGCAGGAGCTGATATTTCCGTGAACGACATCGCTGAAGGAAGAACTCCTCTTATGCACTCTGTTCGGACAGGCAAAGCCGCGGGCGTGGAAGCACTTCTAAATGCCGGAGCAAAAGTAAACGGTATTGATAACTCAAAATCAACAGCGTTACATATCGGAGCGGGTAACAACAACGTTGGGATCGATAAAATTCAACTGCTCGTTGAAGCAGGTGCAGATACAAATGCAAAGAATAGAGAGGGTAAAACTGCTTTAGATCTTGCAAATTCGAGAACGGATGATGATGGCAAAGCAATTGCTGAGTACCTCTCATCTAAAACGAATTCAGAATAACTGTAATCACGTTTCTATTCAATGAGCAGGCCACCATAAGGTGGCCTGCTTTCGTTATCATATGGTGTTCATAAAGGAGTAATCACAATGACAACTGTTGCAACCTCTACAGCGTACGATCAACTACTTAAAGGCTCAAAAGATTCCACTGCACTTGGTGCGACAATGTCTTTGCTGGGATGGGATCGTGAAGTCATGATGCCAGAAAAAGGCAATGAATACCGAGCTGACCAACTTGCGGTGACATCGCGTATTTATCATGAAATGAGCACAGACAATGCAATTGGAGAAATGCTTGAAGAGTGTGAATCGGACGAAGAACTTGTTGGTAACCAAACAAGCGATAGTGCTGCGAATATTCGTGAATGGCGTCACGCATATGATCGTGCAACGAAACTCCCTTCCGCACTTGTTGAAGAGGAAGCAAAGTTGGCGAGTTTGAGCCAGAATGCATGGGCAGATGCTCGCAAAGAAAATGACTTTTCAGCGTTTCAGCCGTGGCTCGAAAAAATTGTTGAGTTACTCCAACGAAAAGCAGAATGTTTTGGCTGGGATGAAGGTGGAGAGCCATGGGATGCTCTTGCCGAAGATTATGAGCCAGGATGTACAGCTGCTGCAGTAAGCGAAGTCTTTACTCCACTTAGAGATCGGCTACAAACACTTCTCGATGAAATTATGGGCAGCGAAACAACACCAAGCAATGCATTTAATGAAATTGCGTTGCCAATCGAACAACAAAAGGCATTTGTACATTCGATTGCCGAAAAAATTGGCTTCGACTTCGATGCGGGCCGGCTAGACGAATCGACGCATCCTTTCTGTAGTGGTACTCATTGCAGAGACGTTCGAATGACAACTCGTTTTCATGAAAATAATGTAAACGATGCTATTGGCTCAACAATGCATGAATCAGGTCACGGCATTTATGAACAGGGACTTTTGTTCGATAACATTGGCACGCCAATGGGGAGAGCAGTTTCGCTTGGTATTCATGAATCACAAAGTCGAATGTGGGAAAACCAAGTTGGCCGCAGCGAAGCATTCTGGAAATGGTGCTATCCAACAATGAAAAATTTCTTCGGCGATGCGACTGCATCTTTGAGTTTTGAAGATGTGTATGGAGGAGCAAACATTGTTCGGCCAGACTTTATTCGGGTTGAAGCCGATGAAGCCACGTACAACATGCACATTATGATTCGGTTTGAAATTGAACGCATGTTGATGAAGGGTGAGCTGACAGTTGCAGATTTACCTGATGCATGGAACCAAAGGTATAAAGAGTATTTGGGAATAGATGTCCCCGACAACGCGAAGGGTTGTATGCAAGACATTCACTGGTCAATGGCAGCGATTGGCTATTTCCCAACGTACACGTTAGGCAATTTGTATTGTGCTCAGTTCTTTGAAAAAGCAATGGAAGAGATTCCAGACATGTATGCTCAATTTGAAATGGGTGAGTTCGGTTCACTGAAAACGTGGCTTAATGAAAATATTCATCGACACGGTCAACGGTATCGTGCTGCAGAATTATGCGAACACGTCACGGGTAAACCACTTTCTGCTGACCCACTTATGCGACACCTTGAAGGAAAGTTGAAACCGCTTTACGGGCTTGCTTGAGTCCAGCCAACGACTTCCTCTGATTCTCTTCGTCCTGTAATTTGAGGAAGAGTAATAGAAACGCCATCTTGCGACAGCGCCCCTAGGATTGCCATCGCCATCCCTTCCCGCGCTTGGATTGGTACGTCGAGGGCTTGGGTTGTGTCGTCGTGCTGAATAGATCGCGCTAACGATTCGTTGAGCGTTCCTCCCCCAGAAAGAAATACTCGATCTATTCCGAATATTGATGATGTGATGCACATGCCAATAGCAGAAGTTGCGGAAGCCAATAGGTCTTCAGGGGAAAGATGTTTGCCGAGTTGTAGAGCGAATGCACCAAGGTCATCATTTGTTCCAAGAGACCGACCGGAAGTTCGTTGCTCTGTGAGTTTGTCAAGAAGCAATTGCGTGGTTTCACTGTCTGGTTTGCCAAGAAGTGCACTCTTGCCACCTTTGTCAAACTCTTGACCCAGCATTTGAGTTGCAATTGCATTCAACAATAAGTTACAACAACAGACATCAAACCCAGTGACGTCCTTTGGAGTAGAGTTTGCTGGTAAAAGTGTTACGTTACAAAAACCGCCAAGATTTACAATCGCAGTAGAAAGGTGTTCGTCTCTAAACATTATCCAGTCAGCAAGAGGCGTAATTGGTGCACCTTGGCCTCCGTGCTGTAAGTCTTGTTGTCTTGGATCGGTGAGCACCTTGCAATTAAATGAAGGTGTAATTTGATTAGCATCTATCAGTTGGATGCTTGCGGGGGGCTGATGGAAAACTGTTTGCCCATGTAGAGCAATGAGATTAATTTGCTGAAGGTGTAATTCTTCGATGGTTTTTCTTGTAATTCTTCCAACTTCAAGAGCTGCGATTTCCATTTCATCAGTGGTACCGCCATGAATCGCAAGCGATTGTAATTTTTGTTGTGTCGTGCCAAGTGAACGAGAGTTCATAGATAGAAACGAAGCGGTCATTTTAAGACCATGCCCATTAATCTGTACGGCAACGGCATCAACGCCATCCATGCTAGTTCCAGTCATTGTTCCAACTACGGTTCGCATGACAACACTCTACACGCAACCTCGCGTATCCTGCACGGTATGCCGCAAAGAACATTGGTGACAGGTGGAGCCGGATTCCTTGGTTCACACCTTTGCAAGCGTCTCATTGAGCGAGGCGAGCAAGTGATTTGTCTTGATAATCTCTTCACAAGTCGTAAAGAGACAATCGAACCCTTGTTGGAATCACCAAATTTTGAATTCGTAGAGCATGATGTTCAACATTCATTTGATTTTGACGTTGATACGATTTTCAACTTAGCGTGCCCTGCTGCTCCGGGTCATTATCAACACAATCCAGTTAACACAACGATGACGAGTGTTCTTGGAGCAGTCAACACTTTAGAACTCGCAAAAAGATGTAATGCAATTCTGTTTCATGCTTCTACTAGCGAGGTATATGGCGATCCTTCTGTTCATCCTCAACCGGAATCATATCGGGGGAACGTTAACCCAATTGGATTGCGTGCATGTTATGACGAAGGAAAACGTGTTGCTGAGACACTTATGTTTGATTATCACAGAGTCCATGGTGTTGATATTCGTGTTGCAAGAATTTTTAATACATACGGTCCACACATGCACCCGTTTGACGGAAGAGTTGTAAGCAACTTTATTCGGCAAGCGTTGGCTGGGGAGGACATCACAATGTTTGGGGATGGACAACAATCCCGTTCGTTCTGTTACGTTGATGATTTGATAGATGGTTTCCTTTGCATGATGGATACAAACGAAGCGACAGGTCCAATTAATTTAGGAAATCCAAGCGAGTTTACGATGCTTGAACTCGCAAATCTAGTGTTGGAACTGACAGGGAGCGATTCAGAATTGGTGATGAAGCCGTTGCCTGCAGATGATCCTTTGCAACGGCAACCAGATATTACGCTCGCAACATCAACATTGGGTTGGGAGCCAACAATCCCGCTTACAAAGGGACTAAAGAAGACAATCACGTGGTTCTCAGAAATTGACCTCTCTGAATGGACTCCTCCCACTCCGAACTGGGAGGGTGGTCTGACAGCGAGTCCATAGTGGTTGACTGACGACATATGGTCAGCGTTATCCCTGTTTCCAGCCAAAAATCAAAGAAATATACCGAATAACTACCGAACATCGGTTGACATTGCCGATGTTTCTGTCATCCTACCGTAAACCTAACAAACAGATGCTAGTGAAGGAGCACGAACAGATGGCAACAACAGCAACAAAAAACGGAAAAGTAAAGAAAACAACTGGAAAATCAGCAAGCCCCGCTGAAAATCGGAAAAAGGGCGGTATCGTATCCCCTAGCAGGACGACTGCAAAATCTAGTGCAGGATGCACCTCTGAAGAACCACGGAAGGCAGGGAAAGATATGACGAGCAAAGCAAAAGCAACTGTAGAGGACAAGGGCAAAGTGCAGGCGCTTGAAAACGCGTTATCGCAAATTGACAAGGCGTTTGGCAGTGGCGCAATCATGCGTCTTAACGGCGAAGATACTTCGTCTATTCCAGCAATTTCTACAGGTGCAATTAGTCTCGACTTAGCACTTGGCGGAAACGGTATGCCACGCGGGCGGGTTATCGAAGTTTTTGGTCCTGAATCATCTGGTAAAACAACGCTCGCCTTAAACGTTGTTGCGCAGGCACAAAAACAAGGCATTGCGGCCTTCATTGATGCGGAGCACGCGCTCGATCCAATGTGGGCGAAAAAACTTGGTGTTGATGTCGATGCACTTCTCGTTTCGCAACCAGATACTGGTGAACAAGCATTAGAGATTTGCGAAATGCTTGTTCGCTCCAACGCAGTTGATATTGTCGTGATCGACTCAGTTGCAGCACTTATCCCACGAGCAGAAATTGAAGGCGAAATGGGTGCAACCCACGTTGGGTTGCAAGCGCGTTTGATGAGTCAAGCAATGCGAAAACTGACTGGAGCGATTTCAAAGAGCGATTGCATGGTTATCTTTATTAACCAAATCCGCGAAAAGATTGGTGTGATGTTTGGTAGCCCAGAAACAACACCGGGTGGTCGTGCTTTAAAATTCTATTCATCGATTCGCGTAGACATTCGTCGAATTGGGTCAATCAAGGATGGTGACATTCCAATCGGGAACCGCGTACGAGCACGTGTGGTGAAAAACAAAACAGCTCCACCATTCCGTTCAGCTGAGTTTGACATCATGTTTAACGAGGGCATTAGCATTACTGGGGACCTCATCGACCTTGCTGTCGAAGACGACATCGTTGCAAAGAGTGGTTCATGGTTTAGTTACGGTGAAACACGCTTAGGTCAAGGTCGTGAAAACTCAAAGCAATTCCTTGCAGATCATCCAGAATTATTTGAAGAGGTTAAAAAGAAAGTCTTGATTGCTCGCGGTGTCTTAGCGAATCCAAATGCTCAGGATAACGAAGAAATTGTAGAAAGTACTTCCGAGAAGAGTACTACTCAGTAACTCCTGATTACCATCGAAACGTGTTGCCCAAGAGGCGTGGTGCGCTATTTATCCACCACGTCTCTTTGGTACGTTTAGAAAATAAGGTATTGTGTGCTTTGTGAGCAGAGCGGCATCAACACAAGAACGCAGATATCAGAAGCGTGGTCTCACTTCGCTTCTTGTCGCGCAGTTCATGGGTGCAGCAAATGACAACATATTAAAAACATTACTCGGGTTTGCTGTTGTCCGTGGAATGTGGGAAGGCAGACTCGGTGAGGGCGGGCAGGGGCTCATTGCATTATGCTTGTTTGTCCCATTTATTCTATTTTCTGGATGGGCGGGTCCTTTAGCAGATAAGTTTTCAAAACGATCTATTTCAGTTTTAATGAAGTGGATTGAAATCCCACTCGCAATTATTGCTGGGTTTGGATTTATCACTGAAAACTTTTGGATTGCAGCAACGGCGATGCTCCTCCTTGCAACCCAATCAACTTTTTTCAGTCCAGCAAAATATGGCATGATTCCAGAAATTGTTCCGAACGAAAATGTAAGTCGAGCGAACGGTATTCTTAATATGACGACGAATATCGCTATTATTGTCGGTATGTTAGTGGCGGGGGTAGTTAGCGATAATTTACATTTCGATACACGCTCTGCTTTTCAAATATGGTTACCCGGAGTCGTATTGACTGGCGTTGCTGTCATCGGGTTGATTGCGATTATATGGTTGCCTCGACTACAGTCGATGGATTCGAGTACTACCCTGCCAAAGAATCCGTTTGAGACTTATCTTAAAACAGGCAGTGAAATGTGCAACTCTCCTCTTATGAACATTGCAATCGCTTGGGCACTTTTTTACCTTCTAGCAACAGTAGTCTTACTCCTTGTGACTGAACTCGGAGTGGTTTTAGACGTTTCTGATTCTAAGATTTCATATTTGCTCGCATCAATAGGTATTTCTGTTGGGGTGGGATCTCTTTTTGCCGGATTTGTTTCAAAAGGAGGTATACGGCTAGTGCTCTCGAAATATGCTGCTCCCGCGATGGCCATCTCGATGATAGTTGCTGGCGCAATTCCAACTTCCTATTGGGGTATTCTGATTTGTCTTGTTGTGCTTGGAATTTCCGCTGGGTTTTACGCTGTACCATTGCAGTCACTCATGCAAATGTTGCCACCCAAGGAGATGCGGGGTAGAGTTTTGTCGACTTCAAATGCATTCTCGTTTTTGTTAATGGCAATCGGTTCGCTGCTGTATTGGGTTCTTCGTCCATTGTTTGGAGACGCTCCACAATTTATTTTCTTACTCTGTAGCGGAGTCGCAATACTTGCATGGTTTATGACAATAAATATTCATCTTCCCCAAGCCCTAATCGATACAATATGCGAACATGAATAGCCCAATCTATCTCGACAACAATGCTACAACAGCGCCTCTACCTTCAGTTAATGACGCTGTGGGTCTTGCAATGGAAACTTTGTGGGGAAATCCATCGAGCATTCACAGGATTGGGCAAGAAGCGAGATACAGAGTTGATTGTGCTCGAGAATCAGTTGCAAAATTGATTGGCGCACTGCCATCCGAGATTACATTTACATCAGGTGGAACTGAAGCCGCAAATCTTGCGATTCAAACAGCATGCTGTGCAAATCCTAAAAGAACAGTAATCGTTACGAGCAAAATCGAACACGCAGCAGTTGGGGAAATGGTCGATGTCTTATGCGAACAAGAATACGAAGTGATTCGGCTTGATAATTGTGATAATGGGGTTGTTTGCATCGAACAACTTCAGCAATTACTTCAGGAACGTGCAGGCGATATTGCAGTCGTTTCAATTATGTGGTGCAATAATGAAACAGGGGTGATTGAACCACTTGGTAAAATTGTTGAGCTTTGCCACAATCATGATGTCCTCGTCCACAGTGATGGAACCCAGTGGGTTGCGAAGATGCCAGTTGATGTGAAAGAAGTTCCAATCGACTTGCTCTCATTTGCCGCCCATAAATTTCATGGTCCAAAGGGTGTAGGAGCGTTGTATACCAAACAAGGATTGAATGTTGCACCTCTGGTCACTGGTGGTCCTCAAGAGCGAGGGCGACGAGGTGGAACCGAAAATGTACCGGCGATTCTTGGGTTTGGTGTTGCTGCTGATGAGGCAGTCGAATGGTTGACGGATGAAAACATTACACACATGAAAGAACTGAGAGATTGGTTTGAAACGGAATTATGCGAGCAAGTACCAAGTTCGCACATCAATTCTTCTGGTGCTACAAGAGCATGGACGACATCTTCAATTTCTTTTCCAAATGTGAAAGGTGAACTCGTATTACTGATGTTATCCGAAAGGGGAGTGTGTGCTTCGTCGGGCTCAGCATGCTCAAGTGGGGCGCTGACAGATTCAAAAGTGATCGAAGCAATTGGAGCACCCGATACTGGTGAGTGGGGAACAGTTCGATTCAGTTACGCAAGAACTACTACTAAGGAAGAATTAAAAGTAGCACTAGATGCAGTGAGTGAATCTTTGGCGACAATTCAAACTGTACTTTCAAACGCGTAGTACGCAGTACACTACACGCAAGCCCTGTTAGCTCAGTTGGCAGAGCAGCTGACTCTTAATCAGCGGGTCGCAGGTTCGAGTCCTGCACAGGGCATTCAAAGTGACTGTCACTTCCATAATTAGCTATGAGATGGTTCGGTCGTCCTTGTTCTAGAAGGGCAATAGTGACTGTCACTTCCATAATTAACTATGAGATGGTTCGGTCGTCCTTGTTCTAGCGCCAAGGTTGGTATTGCATAATAGTGTGCAAATTACAAGAACGATGGATTAATTGAATTTCATTACTTCACCATACTTTATCGTTGAAGATCCTGAGTCTGGTACACCTGTCTTAGGTCACGTATAACCAATCAACTCCAGTTCCCGATGACGATGAGTAAGTCTGTTACATCAACTGAACCGCTATTGTTGAGATCTTCAATGCAATTATTGCAATCACCCCACGCAGAGATGAGTGCGAGTACATCGCTTACATCAACGATACCGTCACCCGTCACATCTCCAAGAACATACTCATCAAGGAGTTCAAATGGATAATCGAACACGGAAATTGTAAGAGTCCCATTAAAGTTAGATGTTGAAAACTCTTGTGTCAATGTACCAATATTCGTTACAGAAACTGAAATGGTAGTTGATCCAAGAGCATTGCCATCTCCATCGAGTGGTTCAAAAATTTCGTATTTGTCGCTCCAGTCTATCTCGAAACAACCTAAGTCTATCTCTAAAGCCACTTCGTCTTCGCTAATAAAATCATCAAACACGATGTGGTTCAATGTCTGTTGTTCTCCATTCTCATTAAATTCATAGATTGGAGATGTAACACCTTCGACACCGCGAGTACAAAAAGCATCTGTAATTCCCCATTGTGTTTCAGCAAGTTGCGAATATACATTGCTATCAATCACTATCTCTGCTGGCATCCAATCCCACCAAAAATCATCTGGCTCTTGGGCATCAGTAACATGAAGACGAGTGACAGTTGCTGTAACTCTACGCCGTTGTGTAAGAAAGTTTGCGATTTGTAGCATCGCTGGTTGGTATTCTTGCAGTTCATAATGGTTCACATGCATCCAACTCAGAGAGGTTGATTTGTCCATGAATTCTGATTGAGGGCTCATGGAATTAAAATGACCATCATCAACAGTCACAACACCATCATTCGCGTAGAAATCACCTTCTAATAACATGATGTCAGATAATGCACCGTCCCCAGCAGTATCACGCGATGACATTTCCATGCCAATTAAAATATCACCATAGAATGGACTATCTGCTTCCCTTCTAGGAGAATGTAGATTCTTTTCGACCCAACCGTAATTCATTTGTTCGATGTCAATGGAAGGAGTACCAAATTCATCCCAAAGATCTTGAACGAAATCGTTACTTGCAGCCCAATTGCCACATACAACTCCTTCAAGGGATAACCAGCGAGCAATTTTACCTTCACTTGCAAGATTTCCGCTGTTTTTCTCGATTAGCCAACGGCCAACAAAAGAACCCATGCTAGCGCTCACAATGTTGACTTGCTGTGCACCAGATCGATCCATAATGTGTTGGGCATACTTCGCAATAATTAAGGCGTATCGAGGTATACCTCCTCCATAATCTTTAGTGACCTGATTAAGCTCTGCAATATCTTGCGACGTGTAATAACTGGGTGGCGTGGAACCATAATATGTAGTTGTAGCGACCACATTCATTGGTAATGAAGCATTTCCATTGTTCACAGGAAGACCCGCAAAATCTCCAACTTGGTGAAGAAGAAATACTGTTAAATCATCCTCGCCAAATACGCCTTCTGTATCAACGCCATCAGAATCGAATCCATGAATAACGATCGTTGCGGTCGTGTTCGGGTCGTGCGTTTGTACATTTCCTTGAGCGAACACAGTTGTGGCTGTAAGTAATATAAAAAACGAGATGAAACGCATTTTCGTTCTCCTCTCTAATAGTCCATAGAAAAGTATATGGTAAACGAAGTGGCATTGAGGGCTTTATACAGGTATAACAGCCGCTCAATAAACCTAACAAAAACCTATCAAAATGGTGACATGATGTCGTCAGTGACGTATCCGATACTACTCCTGTGGCATCGGAACCCATGGTAATGGGTCTGATAAAGCGGTTTTTGGCGTTGATAACGTCATTTTAGAATAAAGGAATTATGAAATGGTCATGGCAAATCACGGTACAGAAAATTCGCATCGGTTAAACATAATCGTTGGTAGAGAGAGCCGGTGTGGGCATACGGGGCAAGACTCTAGGGTAGGGGAAGAAGTGGTGCATGGACGGGCACAGCACCACATGTTTTTTCAGCGAACCCAGAGACACTCGGTTCATACCATTGAAGTAGGGGCATTGGACATTGTTTCAATTGATGAGCGTCTGCTCACAGGAGATTTAGAAGAGGATATTTCAATTCTCAGTATTGTTGCATAGACCAACTTCCCTTTACACTAACGGTTCAATGGAACAAAAATCAACCGTTCGTGAGGATAAGATTGCTCTCATAGAAACGAAGTTGCCTGTGATTTTTCTGCAACGGTTACGAAATCTACTATCGAATGAAGCATACGAAGCATCGTTACTTAGTTTCGACAAACCAAAACCCCTTACGTTTCGAGCGAACACGCTTCGAGCAACGGCGTCCGAAGTTCTGGCAGAAGTTTCAAAAGCAGGGTTGGAGACATCTTCAGTTGAATGGTGTCCAAACTGTCACCTTGTAGAAAAGGGAACAATTCGAGATCTTCAAGAACTTTCTTCTTGGGAAAAGGGTGAACTTTATATCCAAGCGGCATCAAGCATGCTTTCCGCGTATGCCTTGCAAGTAGAACCAGAGATGCGTGTACTCGACATGTGCGCAGCCCCCGGAAGTAAGACAACTCTTCTTGCAGCGATGATGGAGAATACTGGAATGCTCGTTGCAAATGATCGTTCGAGAAAACGGTTGTATAGACTTCGTGAAATTTTACAACGGCAAGGTGCAACAAACGTAGAAGTTCTTCAAGGTCCTGGCGAACGGTTAGGGCAATCCCACGCCGATTGTTTTGACAGAGTGCTTGTGGACGCGCCATGTAGTGGAGAAGGACGGTTTAGAATCGACCGTCCAATTCGATTATCTCGTTGGAGTTTACAAGAAATTCAATCACTATCTAAATTGCAAGAACAACTCCTTATTGCTGCACTGCGTTGCGTTTGCGTTGGAGGTTTGGTTGTCTATTCAACATGCACCTTTGCACCGGAAGAAAATGAAGTTGTGCTCGAAAAGGTACTTTCCAGAAAGGGCATTGATGCTGAGATTATTCCGATACCTGACCAACTTCTTCCACAAACCATTATGGATCCGATTTCAACTTGGAATGGTGACGCATTTGAAAGTGCAATACAACATGCGATACGGATCATTCCAAACTCCACAACGACTGGATTTTTTATTGCCTGTCTTAAAAGGTGTTCTTAACCGCAGAAGATTCATAAATTAAAGCAGTTTCTTGTGCGAGCGTTGAAACACGTTCAGCAAGTTCATCTGGTTTGATGACTTTACAATGTGGTCCCATTGAAAGTATCCACCAGACAATTTCTTCTAGTCCAGAGACTGTACAGGTAAATGTGCAAGAATCATCATCGTTCCACACTATTTCTTGAGTGGAATGCCATCTCGTGTCACTGACAGTCTGGGAAAATGGTGAGTCAAATCGAAGTTCAACCTCGTAATCAACATCTCCCGGAATCATGTTCCAAGCATTGCCTAGATGCTTGTCGAAGTTGAACGAACTTGGAATGTCGTATTTTTCTGTAGTCGGTTCAATTGCAATAAAACGGCTTAATTTTAGCGTGCGAATTGCTTCGCGTTTATCATGGAAGCCAACAACATACCAAGCTCGAGTTCCAAAGAAGAGTGCGTATGGTTGGAACATAAATGACTCATTATTGTTAGGGTCTGATGTGCTTTCATACTTGCATTTTAAAACTGTGAGATTGAGAAGGGCGATTTGTACCTTGTCATACACATCTTCATACCCCTCCTCATCCATAGTTGCTGTGGTGCGAAGTTCCATCGTTCGCAATCGAGAATTTAACTCTTCACGAACATCAAATGGAAGTTGAGCAAGAATCTTATTCATCGCCATCGAAGCAGGGCGAACAAAAGGAATCGCGCCCTTGTCAGCCATCGCTTCGCAAAGTGCTGAAACGGCTAATGCTTCTTCAAATGTCAGACGAACAGGTGGCATGAAAAATGAACCGTTAATCTGATACCCCAGTTCTTTATCACTGACTATAGGAATTCCCGCTTCTTTTATCTGATTGATGTCTCTGTAAATATTTCGCTCGGTTGTTTCGCATCGCTCAGCAAGTGTCCTTGCGTTCCAGCCACGTTGGCTTTGAACAAGGGAAATGATTTCCAGAAGGCGATGCACCCGTGTGTATTTTATTGGCATAAAGGTAGACTACTCTTCTATTCCCCGAATTGCTACTGGGTATTCGAATTTCGCGAATACCCAGTGCAAATCGTGTTAATTCCTACGCCGAGAACAAGTCGTAATACTTGCAAATAAGAGTAAAAATGCCGGTGGAGCGGGAATAGGTGTGGTACCAACGATTGAATATAGAGTTGGTTCTGAATTTGTAATTCGTTGATGAGCCGATGGTTCAATTTCACGCATTGAGCTGTGTTCACTGGACCAATCAAAGGAGTTTGAAAATTCTGTTAGTTTACTTACAGAAATTTCTCCCTCTTCGATGAGTTTTACAAATGGGGATCTGACACTCGAATCTATGAAAGTCAAATTGTCGTTTTGTAAAGACCGATACACTGGGTCTTGCCCAGTATGAGCAGTAATGTTGAACCGTTTTGGTAACAGGATTGCATTACTTTTTATTAATCCTGCACCCGCAAACTCGCTACACAGTAGCAGAGCAAGAATTGCATAAGTTGTTTTCTTAATATGTGTCATCATGAACCTCCTCATGAGTCTTGAATAATACTTCCGCAATTCAGGATAGACCACCCTGTATTACGAAACTGTGGAAAGCGTCCCATTGTTCCAGTGATAAGCCGTACGTCTTCACTATCAATCACAATCGGAATGTCTTGTCCAGTCCAACCGACAAGACGCTGTCTTCCTTGGAATTGCATTGAGAATACTCGCTCACGCATCGACCAATGGTTGAGACGATCTGCGATTTCATCAGCTTTATTTGTAAACATTGCCATAAATCGTTGTATATCTCGTTCGTCTGCGATATGGCGAAGCGTGATATTACATCCGATGATTGACCACCACCCATAACTTTCAAGCCAATCACCTTTCTCGAACTCTTCAGGATTGATAACGGTATTGATGACATCAAGAACCCTTGCCAGACCTTCGCGAGCATCTATTTGACTTAAGTACACCTCCGATTCAAGAATGCCTGCTCTACAAGTGTTGGCAATTCCACCAAAAGAAGTATGAATATTTTGTGCAAGTTCTTCATAGATTGCCGCTGCTTCGAGTAGCGAACTTTTTGCCGCATTAGCGTACCTAGTAGATTGATCGGGCTCTACGTCTAGTAATCTTCGTTGAGTGTGGCCAAGCACATACCAAGCATGTGCTTGGGCAACCCTTGCTCTATTAGTTGTTGGAGGATTATCTTTATAGTAATCAACGACTCGTTGTGACATTCCCTGAGATTCATCAAGTTGCCATAATGTGTAATGAGCGTTTGCAGCAGTCGTTTGTAGAAGCAAACGAAAATCTGTTTGGATTGGATGCTCTCGTAATCCAGCTTGTGCTGCCTTCAAAACCCTGCTGAAGCGACCCAAACCATCCCAGCCACCCGCAGCACGATTGTATGCTCTTGCTTTCTCATCAGCATTACTTGCAACATCAAGTTGTTCATGTGCGATTGCAATTAAATCTTTGTATTCACCAGTTCGGTGCGCATTTTGGGCATTTAAATCGAGTTGTTCAAATGTTGAAGTTATAGGGTTCTTTACTTTTTCTTTTTTTCCTGCCCGTATCTCTTTTTCAAAACAGAGCCACTCTGCAACCTCATCGAGTGTCCAATCGATAATCTCTGCCATTTGAAGGATGAGGTCAAACTTAGGGTTTCCGCTTTCAGGCGCAAGTTTGGTCGGATCTCTTCCAAGTTCTTGCGCTAACTCTCTACGCGTCCAACCACGATACGCTTGGGCTAATTCGAAAAGATGTTCAAGCCGTTCTTTTCTTTCGACATTCATTGTCTGTGCCATACTGTTCTCCAATTCTTCCGAGAATATTTTCTTTGCAACCCTTGAGTTCCTATCCAAGATAGTGAGACCACCATCAAAGGTGCGAGTACACCCTAAGCGACAATTTCAAAAACCCAAGAATTAATTGCCTTTTTTCTTGCAACTTTTTTTTCTCAGTTTGTTGCCAAAACTCATTTGAAAAAATAAGAGCAAATAAATCGAGGAATTTGGTTTTTATCGATTACAACTCACCCATGTCAAAAACAATGATTCGCAAAAAGTTGCGGAACTCGTTAGTACGCAACAAGTTACAAGGTTTTATATCTAGAAAGGACTACAAAATGAAAGCATGGATGCAAACGATGAGAAACGCCCTTGGGATAGGGTTAATTTTTGGGGGAGGAACTTTATTAATTGGTTGCTCGGGGGCATTCACGGTTCGGGCAAAAGCGACTGGGTTAATCATAGAAATTGAGGCAGAGTACACGCCACTTCAAGAGAATGCGTACGATTTAGATGGGTTGGAGTATTACGTAATAGAATCAGAAGGAGTGGTCTGGTGGTTCTATCCGTCAGGTCGTTTGGCGTATAACCCTGCTACAGGACAATTGATACGTTTGAGCCCTGCCACTTACCATCGACTACTCAAACTCCTTGGCCTTCGATTCGCGGAGGAACCACAACAACACCTCACCCCAACTGAAGTTGAAACGAAACGTCAATTTGCGGGTATCTTTACGCCAAACTTTTATGCGGGGATGGGTTTGTTAGATGAAAAAATCCAAATTGAGCTCTTCGTGCAGGGAGACATGCCAACTCCAGTAGTTGATGAAAGACGTTGGCCATCTTTGAATCAAGAGTTATTTGTATTTCCAGACGGTGTTGAAGGATCCCCAGATCCTATGCGATTGGAATTAGAAGGAGATTCAAGTGATGTATTTGGATACATGGCTGCAATTGGTGTTAAAGATGCGTTCGGGTCATTTGATGGATTTGAATGGACAGCCGTATTTGATGAGAATCAATGGGTAGATGTATTTGTGAATGACTCGTTGTTTACGTCCATTCCTCTTCACTAATCGAAGGTCGATCTCCAACAATGGAACACTCGATAATCCTCCTCCTCTTGGGTTTAGCATTATTGCTAGCCACCAATTCCTCCCTTCTCGTAACCTCAGGTTCGGGAAGGGAGGATGACGGTGGAAAAAACTCTCCGTCATTTTCGAATCAACACAATCAAGGGGAAATTTCTGGCTCAGCATCTGTTACCTCTTCTGGCGATGTGTGGCTGACAATTTACATCGATCACTTCTCGATCCTTGCAAAAATTGATGTATTGGAAGAAACTGATGGCTCATTGATATATAAGTTTTCTGTGGCGAATATCACTTTTCAAGTTGATTCAAAGAACGAAACGCGACCAATTGAAAAAACAAGTACTTCATTAGAAACGCAGTTCGGTTCACCTGATGAGGCAATTACTGCTCTTGTAACGATGTTCAAGAAAATCGGTATCGAATTTACTAATGCCACTCTGAAATCAATCCCTTATGCTTTGAATTGCGGATGGAGATCACCAGAAGAATGCAGGGGATTTGTTCAATGTCTCTTAGAAAAACATAATTCAGAATAACGAGTTCGGTGGTTCTGCACAATTCTGAAAGAATTGTGTATCGTAGGCGTGTTGTGAAAGAACTCTCACCCGAATCATTCGCCCTAAGCAAGTTATCTACAGGTATCCACGGTTTGAAACTACAAGAGGATTGGATGACTTTTTTTATGAGCGAAAACAGTTCTTCTATTCTAGGAGTGCCAACTCAACAACTTCTAGATTCGCCAAAACTATGGATTAGACGAATACACCCCGCAGATGTTGATGCTGTTCGCGGCGCGTTGCAGTCGACAACAGATATAAACGAAAAACACATTTCCTACAGATTTAGAGACGCAAACGAAAGGTATCGGTGGATTGGTTTGCGTTGCTCACGACAAGATTCGGATTCTATTGTGGGTGTATTTCAAGATATTACACGACAACGATTTCTTGAATACGCAGACAGGATACACTTTGCTGGAAGGAATTCGCTTCGAGCCCTTCTTGATACGAATGATTTGAATTTTTCAATCAACAGTTTCTTGTCATTTTTAGGTAATGCAATGCTTGTTGACAGTGCGAGACTAACACGGTTTAGGAAAGATGGGAATACATTCACTACACACGAATGGCTTAGAAGTGAATCTGAACAGAAAGTAGATTTACCCATCTCTGTTCAGCCAGATGTTGCGAATTGGTGGAAGGAACAATTTGCTTCAGTTGGTGTGGTGTCAATTCCAGATACAAGTGAAGCAACAATTCCAAACAGTGTTCGTGAACAGATTTCCAAGCAAGAAACGAAAGCCATTATGGCTGCTCCTGCTATTATCAATGGAGTCTATGAAGGGTATGTGTCTTTTGAAACGTATAAAGATCGAATTTGGTTACCGCTTGAAATTGAAGAGGCAACGCATATTATTGATGGGTATGCTAGATCAGTAGAGCGACGGATCGAAGACCGAAAGCAAATTGCTGAAGAATTTAACATTCGGCGGTCAGAAGAAAGATATCGATTGCTTACTTCTCATTCGCCTGTCATTTTGTTCGGAATCGATGCAGATGGAATATTTACTCTAAGTGAGGGGTTGGGTTTAGAAAGTATGGGCGCTGGTGCTGGTGAAGTAGTCGGTGCAAGTGTATATCAAGTATACCGAAATTATCCCGACATTCTTGAACAAGTAAATACCGCACTCTCTGGTGTCGAAAGTCATGGGCTTACCAACATCGGTGATAACTATTTTGAAGTGTGGTTTACTCCAGTGCAAGATGAAGAACAGGTTGTAATAGGCATTTCTGGGGTTGCTGTTGATATTACTCGACGATATAAACTCGAGCAGCAACAGACAATAATGATGAGCGAACTTGATCATAGAGTTAAAAACAACATTGCAGCAGTCATGTCTCTTGTTGGGCTATCAAAGGGGGGAGCTGATTCAATCGACGAATTTACAAAAACCCTCGACGGACGCCTGCATGCACTTTCTGTAGCTCACTCAACCCTAGCAAAATCACATTGGAGCGGCGCATCAATGGGTGATATCCTAAGACTCACTCTTGATCCATATATAACGGGTGGGATCGAGAGACTTCAATTTAAAGGACCTGATGTGGAGTTGCCTGGGTTGCTTGCCCGACCTATGTGTATGGTGATTCATGAACTTGCAACAAATGCTGTTAAATATGGTGCACTGTCCACACCAGAAGGCTCATTAACTATTTCCACAGAACTCCCAGCAAAAAGTAACCTAGTAAAAATCACTTGGTTAGAAACGGGTGGACCGAAAATTGAAACAAAAATTAAATCTGGTACAGGTACATCGCTGTTGAAAGGTCTAGTTGATCACGAAATGCAGGGTACTATTACTTTGAACTATTTACTAGAAGGACTTCTTTGTCAAATCGAAGTCCCGCTCGATATTACATCGTAATGAGCCCCGTTACAATATAGCAATGACGAATTCAGAACTCTGCCCCAATCAATGTAACGTGCTTCTTATAGGCGGTGGAGGTCGAGAACATGCTTTGGCATGGAAGTTATCCCAATCAGAAAAACTAGGGAAACTCTATGCCACAGATTGCAAGAATGGAGGGATTGCATCGCTCGCCTTGCCTTGTGATCAACCATGGGATCCTTCCCGTACATTTTTCATGAACCGTTGGTGTGATCAACACGATATTCATTTAATCGTAGTTGGTCCTGAAATCCCACTATCTCAGGGGATCGCAGATGAACTTACTACTGATTATCGTGTTGTTTTTGGACCATCCAAAGAAGCATCAAAAATTGAATCAGATAAATCATACGCAAAAGAGTTAATGCATCAAGCTTCAATTCCAACAGCAGATTCTCGTTCTTTCTCAGATATCAATGCGGCAAAAAGTTACGTGTTGCGCGGTTTAGAACGTGACCTTGAAAATGAATGTAAACAACAATTGTCCAAAGAAGTAACAGAGTTCACAGAGTGGTGTGCCGAGAGAGAAAAAGGGTCTACATTTCAGTTTTCGGATGAATTGCAAGCATATCTAAGTATCCGCGAAGAGCCATGCGTTGTGAAAGCAAGTGGACTGGCTGCAGGAAAAGGTGTAATTGTTTGCGAAACAGTTGGAGAGACACTTTCTGCAATAAATCTTATCATGGAAGATTTAGCATTCGGAGATGCTGGGGATTCAATCGTAATCGAAGAGTTTATGACAGGAAATGAAGTCAGCGTTTTGGCCCTTGTTGATGGCAGTACTATTTGGATTCTAGATCTTTGCCAAGATCATAAACAAGTTGGGGAAGGCGATGTGGGACTGAATACAGGTGGAATGGGCGCGTTCTGCCCAGCGCCTCTGCTTGATGAAGAAATGATGAACTTTGTAGAACGAGAAATACTTGTTCCAGCAGTTGATGCGATGCGTAGAGATGGAATTGAATATCGCGGAGTTTTATATGCTGGTCTTATGCTCACCACAGCGGGTCCAAAAGTATTAGAGTTTAACTGCCGATTTGGAGACCCTGAAACACAACCCCTCATGGTTCGATTCAAAGGTGATTTACTTGACGCCCTTTGGCGAACTGCTACAGGAACATTAGAAGGTGCATCTATCGAGTTTGAGGATGATGTTGCATGTTGCGTGGTGATGTGTAGCGAAGGGTATCCGAGTTCCTATGAGAAGGGGCAGGTCATCACTGGAATTGAGTCTGCAGAGGCGTCTGACAATGTGGTTGTATTCCAAGCAGGAACTGATTGTAGCGATGGGGTACTTAAAACTTCTGGGGGTCGTGTTTTAGGAGTGACTGCAACATCGGGTTCGCTTGAGGAATCTCGTGCAATTGCGAATAGGGCTTGTGAAAAAATACACTTTAACGGAGCATTTTGGCGAAGTGATATTGGATGTCGAGAATTGAACTGTCCAAATGTGCGTTAATGTTTGCCCACAGGATGCCGAAGTGATTCGATTTCATCCCTCAATGTAGCTGCTAATTCAAACTGGAGTTCATCTGCTGCGAGTAACATTCTGTTTTCTAATTCTTCAATTCGTTCATCAATATCAAACTCTTCATTAGTCCCATCAGCATGAAATGCTTCTCTAGCAATTTTCCTTGCAGATAGTTCACTTTCTATCCCCTTACGAATTGCTTTCTTGATTGTTTCAGGAGTAATGTTATTTTTCTTGTTGTACTCAAGTTGGAGTAATCGCCTTCTATCAGTTTCATCAATAGCGTTCTGCATCTGTGAATTTACAGTATCGCCATACAAAATAACCTTGGCATCAACATTCCGAGCAGCCCGTCCAATTGTTTGAATAAGACTCGTTTCGCTTCGTAGGAACCCCGCTTTATCAGCGTCAAGAATGCAAACTAACGATACTTCTGGTAAATCCAACCCTTCCCTGAGAAGATTCACTCCAATCAAAACATCAACTTTGCCTTCACGAAGTTCTCTTAAAATGACAAGACGCTCTAGGGTTTCGATATCACTGTGCAAATAACGACTTTTAAGAGTTGTTTTAGATAAAAACTCAGATAAATCTTCCGCCAATCTTTTTGTCATGACAGTTACGAGAACTCGTTGTCCTAGTTGCACACGTTTTTTCGATTCCTCTACCAAATCAGGGACTTGATTTGCTGCAGGTCTCACTTCTATGATGGGATCGAGAAGCCCAGTCGGGCGGATAATTTGCTCAGCTACAATTCCATTAGATTTTTCAAGTTCATAAGGACTTGGTGTTGCTGAAACATAAATTGTTTGTGGAATCAATTCTTCAAACTCATCAAAAGTCAGAGGTCGGTTATCAAGAGCACTTGGTAGTCTGAAGCCGTGTTCGATGAGTGTCCGTTTCCTTGCCTGATCGCCATTGAACATTGCTCTAACCTGTGGGATTGTGACATGAGATTCATCAATAAAGAGCAACCAGTCGTTTGGGTTCCGGTTGGGAATATGCTGAAAATAATCAAGTAGGCAGTAGGGGCGGCTTCCTGCTGGACGATTCTCTAAGTGTCTCGCATAGTTTTCAATTCCTCCACAGTAACCAACTTCTTCAATCATCTCTAAGTCATAGTTAGTTCTTGCAAGGATTCTTTGTGTTTCAAGAAGTTTGCCTTCATTTTTTAATGAGATGATGTGCGTTTTTAATTCTTCTCGAATCGCAGTTGCTGCCCTGTTCAACCCTTCTTGAGGCATGACGTAATGTACTGCAGGGAATATAAAAGCATCGGTTTCGGTTGCGAGAGTTTCTCCAGATGTTGGATGAATTAGTTCAATTTGGTCAATAACATCTCCAAAAAATTCAACCCGAATCCCAAATTGTTCGTATGCAGGAAAAATTTCCATGACATCTCCCCTTACTCCGAAAGAACCCCGCGAAAATTCAAGGTCATTCCGTTTGTACTGCATTTCAGTAAGCTCTAACAGTAGTTCTCTCCTATTAATGGATTGTCCTTGCGAGAGCGAGACGATTCGATTTTGATATGAATCTGGAGAGCCGAGTCCATAGATACAACTTACAGAGGAAACGATGATGACATCATCTCTTGAAATCAAACTGCTTGTTGCTTTTAAACGAAGTCGGTCAAGATCGTCATTTCTTGATGCATCTTTTTCTATGTAGATGTCACGTTGAGGGATATAAGCTTCTGGTTGATAATAGTCGTAATAACTTACGAAGTAAGAAACTGCGTTTTCTGGAAATAACGCTTTCATTTCTTCAAATAACTGAGCTGCTAACGTTTTGTTGTGGCTTAGAATTAAAGTTGGCTTATTTGTCTTAGCAATAACATTCGCCATGGTGAATGTTTTACCTGTTCCTGTTGCCCCAAGCAAGGTCTTGAATTTCTCGCCACTTTCAATCCAAGACACAAGCTGATCGATCGTTTGTGGTTGATCTCCTTTAGGATCGAATTCGCTAACAAGATTAAACATACAAAATTAGATTGGGTACTTCCCATCGTATTCAGATTGATCCATCAAATCATCACAATCAACTACGCCATCGACTCGAATCTTGACGAGCCAGCCCTTACCGAAAGGGTCACTATTAAGTAGCGCTGGATCTTCATTCACAGCACTATTTATTTCAGTGATTTCGCCAGCAAACGCACTCATGACGTCGCTTGTCGTTTTTACTGATTCCACTTCACCTACAGATTCATTTTTCGCAATAGTGGTCTGCACGGGCTGCATTTCTACGTACGTGATATCAGTGAGTTCATTTGCTGCAAACTGAGTAATTCCAACTGTGACCGTGTCACCTTCAAATTTAAACCACTCATGGGAATCAGAAAAACAGCAATCAGATGGGGTAGACATTCAAAAGACCTCCTTTGGGGTTGATATGGGGTGGTATAGTACCGCTTCATACAGCAAAGCAAATCCCAAAAATGAGATTTGAGACGAATCTTTTTATGACACTATTACTGACCCTAGCAATCCAATCGTTAAACCCTCTCATTGAAGATGGCTCCCAAGAAATATTGGATGTACCTAGACTGACTTCTGAAAAACTGAATCTTCGAGGAGTAATGATTGATGCCTACCATCTCTCGGGGTGGTCAATGGAATCGTATGATACCTTCCGAAATAATGCAGATAAAGTGAAATCTCCGTGTCTTCTTGTTCGAGACAATACACCGATGGATTTACTTGGTAGCGTAGAAACATCACTTGAGAGAATTAAACGACTTTCGGTTGCGGCGAATCGGCTTGGTTGCAACGCTATTGCGATTACGCCAACGTTTCCAGATAATCAACACAAGGTTGATGCAATAGTCGAACAAATTAGAATTGCAATGCAAGATGTTGAGCGCCTAGAACTCAACTTATTGCTGCAGCCATGTGATGGTATGTCAAGCGATCCAGATCAACAGATTGAGATTATTAAACAAATAGGTGGTTTTCGTATTGGTGCTTTACCTACGTTTAACTGTGCAAGTGCAACTGGTAATGGAATTGGGGCACTCCGTAAGTTAGCTCCGTATGCGGGAGGTATTGTTGCAGATTTTCCATGCGGTCGAGGGAAGAAGAAGATTGATCCAGTTGAAGGGTTACAAGCAGTTTTAGAAGTTGGATACTCAAATACGATTGCTCTGAATTATGTTGGGAAGGGCAATGCAATTCGAGAAATAGGAAAAGTGGCCGTAAAGATGCAATCACATCTTGAGACCTCAAAGTAAAGATGTCACAATCAAATCGATTAGTGGTGACAATTGATGGAGCAGCCGGCACAGGTAAGTCAACCGTAGCACAAGAACTTGCAAGACGTCTTGGAACAGACTGTCTCGATACAGGCGCGATGTATAGAGCAGTTGCAGTTCTTGCAGTTGAGAAAGGAATAGAACCCACAGATGGCTCTCAATTAGCGATTGCGATTCAACAGGAAAGTATCGATTTTGATTGGGAGCGTATACCACCCACAATTTTACTTGGTGGCAAGGACATTTCAGCGCGAATCCGTGAACTTGATATTAGTAGTCTGGTCTCAATCGTAGCAAAACAACCTGAAGTTAGAGATGTTCTAGTATCACAACAACAACAAATAGGAGCAGCACACCCACTACTGGTCTCGGAAGGTCGTGATCAAGGATCAGTAGTCTTTCCAAACGCTCAAATTCGTTTTTTTTTAACAGCATCTGTAAATGAACGCACAAGAAGACGCGTGAAACAACTCTTCGATGCAGGTACTTCGGTTGATAGCCAAATCGTTCAGCAAGATATTGAAGATAGGGACAAAATCGATTCAACAAGAGCAGATGGCCCTTTAATTTGTCCAGATGGTGCAATCATAATAGACACATCTTCGATGTCCCAAACAGAAGTTGTAGATGTGATGGAAAAAGAAGTCATGTCGATGTTGAGCGATTAATGTTTCCATGGTTCCAATTTAACAGACGTGCTCCAAAATCGAGTGCTTGGCGGATGATTGTTTGGTGGGGATTTGTCCTTTGGATTATTCGAATTCTTTTATTTGTGTTCTATAGACTTCGCAAGAGTGGGCAGCAACATATTCCCCGGACTGGTTCGGTGCTGTTTGTTGCTAATCATCAATCGAACTTAGACCCTGCAATAGTTGGAGCAATTGCTGTTGACCGACCGTTCAAAGGAATTGCAAGAGAAACGTTATTTCATTCAAAATTGTTATCAGCATTCATGAAAGGATTTGGGGCGATTTCAATTAAACGAGGAGAAAGCGACACCGTTGCAATTCGTGCAGCAATAGCGGAACTTGCATACGGTCGTTGTGCTCTCATGTTTCCAGAAGGAACTCGAACGACTGACGGAGAAGTAGGAAAATTTCAACGTGGGTTTTGGCTTCTGATGAAAAAAAGCAACGCAATAGTACAACCAATCGGAATTGATGGTGCATTTGATGCATGTCCAACTGGATCGAAACCAAAATTGCGAGGTTACATAGAAGTTGAAGCAGGGGAACCAATTGATGCCGCTGTTTTGTTAGAGATGGGTGAAGAACAGGGAACTGCATTTGTCCGATCTGCCATCGAAACGCTTATGTTGCAATGTCGAGAAAAGATCAAAAAGCGGTCAAAATAATATTGGGATTGAACTGCTAAATAATTTATAGCATGCAAGCACGACAAGAACCCCAAAGACTGCCCTGATTGTCTTGCTCGGTAGAACACGAGTGAGTTTCGCCCCTATCCAACCTCCAACTAATGCTCCGGGAATAATTTGAGCTGCTTGAAGAATTGCGTTGAATCCACTCTCTCCAGAATGTTGAAGTGATATGTCTTTGATAGTTGCTCCAATGATAGCAGTCATGAACATAATCGCAGAAGAAGTTCCAATTGCTTTCTTAATCGGCAATTTGCATAGCCGATTCAGCAAAGGTACTTGAATTAACCCTCCGCCTATCCCCAATAACCCAGAAATAGTGCCCGTAATTCCACCCGTGAGTCCATAACGAATTCCTGTCGATTCGGTTGTTTGATCTTCAAGAGGTGGTTTGCCAATTAAACATCTGATTTGATCCCAAAACACCCAAATCAAGAATAGAGCAAATGCAAATTCTAACCATGCACCGTCAATTGAGTTACTGAACCATGCAGCAACGCTGATGAAAATGACCGAGAGTGGTATCACCCTCCATACCGAATACCAAGAAATATTGTTGTTTCGATGATGTTTTGCTGAGGATGAAATTGCAACTGCTGGATTAACAGACATTGCAATTGCTTGTGCGAGATGAATTGTCATATCTGGAACGAAATAGAGAAGTGTTGGAATCATTATGATTGATCCGCCGATTCCGAGTAGTCCCCCAAGGATGCCAGCGACAAGACCAAGCCCTACAAGTAAGAGTATCTCCATCCTACATATCGTACACGATGCTAAGTTGCAACTTGCGTAATCTGCAATCTCGTATTGTCTCGATTGAGCATGCTCCATTGTGATGACTGAAGCGAGTTATGATATGAGTATGGACTTTTGGCACATTGTCGGTGACATTACAATATTACTTAGCGTTGCAGTTGTTCTAGGTATCATCGCAGAGAAACTTGGATTTAGCGGTGTGGTTGGTTATTTACTTGCTGGAACGATTGTTGGACCCGGTGTCCTGAATTTGGTTGTTTCGGGAGAGGAATCAATTCGTTCAATTGCAGAAATAGGCGTGTCGCTTCTTCTCTTTTCGATTGGATTAGAAGTTAACGGGCAACGATTGAAGGAACTATTGGGGAAGGGGATGGCTGTTGGCACGTCTCAAATATTACTCACAGGTGTCATTGGCTTCGCAATAGCAAAATCGTTTGGAGCTCCAGTGAAAGCATCCATTGTTGTTGGAGCGATGGGAGCATTAAGTTCGACCGCGGTTGTTTCTAGAGTACTTCAGGATCGCAGCGAACTCGATGCTGCTCATGGTCGGCTCTCTTTCAGCATCCTTCTTGTACAAGATCTTGCAATTGTTCCTCTGCTGTTATTAGTCGCATTTCTTAAAGAAGCGCCTCAAACTTCAGGAGTAGTGACTCAGTTGAGTGTTGTCAGTACACAACTCATCACACTCATCGTGGTGGTGTTTCTAATAGGGGTTTTAATACTTCCAAGATTATTTGGTGCTGCGATGATTCGCCGTTCTACCGAGTTCCCTGTCATTCTAGGATTAGTGACATGCTTGTCAGCAATGTGGCTTGCGAACAAACTCAATTTATCGCCGGCTCTTGGAGCGTTTATTGCGGGCTTGATTTTGGCAGGAACGCCATTTGCTGCTCAAGTACGAGGAGATATGGCTCCTTTGAAATATATCTTTTTAACACTTTTCTTTGCCGCAACTGGAATGCTCGCAAATTTACCGTGGCTCGTTGAGTCTTACCACTGGCTTTGGACTATCGGTGTAGTTGGATGCATCGTTGTTGGGAAGACTGGAATTATCTGGATGGTCTCAATGTTGTGGAAACAACCAAGAAGAGTTTCAATTGCTGCAGGCCTTTGTTTAGCACAAATTGGTGAGTTCAGTTTTGTGATTGGTGCAGAGTCTATGGAAACCAAATTAATGAGTGATGATCTGTTCCAACTCATGATGAGTTCTTCATTAATCACGTTGTTATTATCACCATTGCTGATTGGCAAATCGAGATCTATATCAAAACGTATAGACACTAGCTTAGGTGGGTATCAGCATCACTCACTAGATGATACAAATGTCACACTACAAGACCATGTCATTGTTATTGGGTATGGTGTTTCTGGTCGGAATGTAGTCAAAGACCTACTTGAATCGGGGCAACATGTACTTGTTATTGACATGAGTCCTATTGGAGTGAAAGAAGCAAGAGAAATAGGAGCGAGCTCTGTGCTTGGCAACGTTCACCGTAGGGATGTACTTGAACATGCTGGTGTTCGTCGAGCAAAACTAGTAGTTGCAACCCTGCCAGACCATCGTGCAGCAACACAAGCAATACATCAAATCAAATCTATCTCTGATTCAGTTCCAATTGTTGCTCGAGTTCGTTATTCGATTCATGGCAGTCAATTGGCATCCGCAGGCGCAGATTATGTTGTTGATGAAGAAGAATGCGTTGGACATGCTCTTGCTCGTAGAACCTTGCAACTTTTGGGAATGTAACTTATAAACCAGGTGCAAATCCACGTCGCATTGTGTTTTCACAAATTGCACGTGGTTCAACGAATTGCAATAAATAATCACAACCACCAGCTTTTGAGCCAACGCCAGACATGCCAAATCCGCCAAACGGCTGACGACCAACGAGAGCACCTGTGCTGCCTCTATTTAAATATAGGTTGCCAACTCTAAATTGTCTTCGAGCTTTCTCAAGATTTTCTGGCTTACGGCTATACACAGCTCCAGTTAATTTATATTCAGTAGAGTTAGCAACTTCAATGGCTTCATCAAAATCTTTAACTCGAATAACAGCAAGTACTGGACCAAAGATTTCTTCTTGAGCTATGACATCATTACTCTTGATACCAGAGAAAATATGTGGGGCAATATAATCTCTGCCAGTGCTTTCCTCTAGACCTTCTGGAATTGGCTGAGCAAGTTCCAAAGTGCCTTCTTTTTTCCCGATTTCGATGTAACGCCGAATTTCGTCTGCAGCATTTTTATCAATTACAGGTCCAAAGTCTGTACTGGGATCCATGACGTCTCCGATGACGAGGGTCCTTGTCGATTCGACCAATCGGTTTAGAAACGTATCATGAGCGGAATCAACTACGATCGCTCGGCTACATGCTGAGCACTTTTGACCTTGGTATCCAAAGGCGCTCTGCCTTACCCCAAGAACTGCTTCATCAAGGTCAGCAGATGCATCAATAATGATTGCGTTTTTGCCCCCCATTTCGCAGACTACCTTTTTTACAAATGGTTGGTTTTCGGGGACTTGGCCAGCTGCTTCAAGAATGTCTAGCCCCACACCTTTTGAACCCGTAAAGGCAATGATTGCGACTCGTGGATCTCGAACAAGGGCTGATCCAATAATTGAACCAGGGCCGGGAACAAAGTGTAAAACATTTTTTGGAGCACCTGCCTCCCATAACAATTGACAAATCAGTTTTGCAATGCCTGTTGTTTGACCAGCAGGTTTTACAAGAACAGTGTTGCCTGTGACAAGAGCCGCGACAGTCATTCCGCAACAAATTGCCATTGGAAAATTCCAAGGACTGATGATTGCTGCAACTCCTCTTGGTTGATAGAACTGCTGGTCTAACTCACCGATGAACTCACCTAACCGCTCATATTCAAATAACTGAGGTGCCATTCGTGCGTAATATTCACAGAAGTCGATCGATTCACAAACATCACCGTCTGCTTCACGCCACGTTTTTCCAGATTCACGCATCACCACACCACAAAGTTCATTACGCCGTTGTCGCATGAGTTCTGCAGCGCGTACTAATATAGAAGATCGTGTAATCGGGTTTTCTTCTCGCCATGATGGAAATGCGGAATATGCATTTGCAATAACTTCAGAAATTTCTTCTTTTGTTGTAATTCGTTCAACTTCCGGTACTTTTGATGTAGAAATTGCATCAGCGAACTGATCACGTTCTTCCTTGATGGAGAAATCTCGGTAAGACTCTGAGAAAAATGGTCTGCCATCTCCAACGCCCTCGATTGCAGGAGAAAGATGGTGTCGTTCAGGTGCTTGTTGAATGCGCTCGATTCCCGGATCCCTATTGGTATGCTCAATGTGAGGAGATGCAAGTAGAATCGAGGCGTCTGCATCATCCATAAAACTACTACGAAGCCACGATTCATTCGAGGTATTCTCAAGGAGGCGACGAACAAGATACGCCATACCCGGAATCATTTCACCAACAGGTAC
>CAZRPZ010000012.1:0-13929 GCA_964602215.1 uncultured Isosphaeraceae bacterium
ATTTTCGAGCACACAGTGTGGAGCAAATTTGTTCTATAGACTTGCCCGGATATGCAATCGGGGGAGTTGCGGTTGGAGAATCTTCGGAAAAAATAGAAGAAATTGTTCGATTTACAGCAAAATTATTGCCTATTGAAAAACCACGATACCTTATGGGAGTGGGATATGAGCGAGATTTAGTTGCTGCAGTTGCTTCTGGAATGGATATGTTTGATTGTGTATTGCCTACTCGAAATGGACGAAATGGACATGCATTCACCCGATCAGGGCAATTGCACCTTCGAAATGCCCGTTTTAAGAGCGATATGGGCGTTTTGGACGAGGTATGCACATGCTCCACGTGTACCCATGGATTCAGTAGGGCATACCTAAGGCATCTCTACATGTCCAAAGAAATGCTTGGAGGTATTTTGGTCAGTCTGCATAACATTCACCACTTCCAGTCTCTGATGATAGACATACGCCACTCTATCGAAGATAATTCTTGGTCTGCGCTACCAGATCGGTGGCCTGTGCTCAATTCGACGTAATCTCCATTTGTAGGAACCCTATTGTTATGTTTTTAACACCATCTCAGGACTTCATTCTTGCCACAACGCTGACCCAATTTCCCGATGAACAACCATCTAGTGGAACAACAACTCAAGGGGTTGATGGTTCACCTGCAACTGGTACCGAAGTGGTTGAGTCACCATTTGGAGGCAGCAACTTTTTCACGTTCTTAATGCTCTTGCTCGTTGGCATGATTGTCTTTAGTTTGTTCAGCGGACGTAAACAAAAGAAACGAAGAGCCGCAATGCTCGACACGTTACAAAAACGAGACACAGTCTTAACTCGTGGTGGTGTTTTTGGAACCATTGTTGAAGTTAAACCGGACCGTGTTATTCTAAAAGTCGATGAATCATCGAACACCAGAATAACGGTTCTTCGTGATAGCATCGAACAAGTTACAACCGGTACACCTGCCGAGTAATTGACATCTTCCCTTCATTGAATTAGAACTATTTTGGATTAACAAGAAATGCAGAATCTCATCTGGAAAATCATCCTGATTATTGCTCTCCTCGTCGGTTGCGTATTTGCAATCATACCGCCTGAGAAAAAAATACGTCTTGGGCGCGACCTAAGTGGTGGCGTGAGTTTGATTTATTCCGTTCGGATGGATGAAGACGTTGACAGGCAATCAGTACTTTCTCAAACAATTGAAGTGCTTAAAGAACGAGTAAATCCTGAGGGTGTGTTTGATATTCAAATGACTCCACTCGGTACGGATCGTATTGAAGTTGTCATGCCACTGCCAAGCCCAGAGGTAAAAGAACTTGCCTCAGTCTACAAAGGACATCTTGATCAACTTCTCGTTGCAGCTCAAATTAAAGCGAGCGATCTTGACCAAGCTCTTGCAGATGGAAACGCGGTGCAAACCTTAGGTGGTGATGGACCTCGTGGGAGAATCGTCGAAAAATTACAAGGACTCTATGACAATCTGCAAGAAGCGACAAGTGAACTTGAAGCGGATCCAACAAATGGATCGCTAGAGCAAAAAGTTGCAGATGTTGAAATTGATTTTGAAGATACTCGGGAACGAGTCCTTGAACTAAGTATTGAACGAAATGAAATCTCTAGGGTTTTGCAACTTTCACCATTGGGTGAACCTCTACGAGATGAAAACGGTCGTGTAATACGAGATGCAACAACAGATGAAGTCCTACGAGATGTTGCTCCTCGTGATGTTGCATTTGCTGGGCTAGAGACTTCATATCCACATCTCTCCACACAACTCAACACGTTGGTTGATTCTTTTGAAGAGTACCAACAAAACCGTACAGGTTTTGATGATCCAGAGGATTTAATCCGCATGTTACGCGGTGCAGGCGTCTTGGACTTTAGGATTGCAGTGCAAGTCAGTAAACAAGAGGGAGTTGATGTGCAAGATATGCGTACGCAACTTGCTGATGTTGGCCCAGATAACACCGATTCACCAATCACAAAATGGTACCCCATCAATAATGTCAAGCAATGGGCTCAGACACCATCGCAATTAGCCGCTTTACTTTCTGATTCTAAAACATTCCTTGCTACCCGAGGTCTTGAAGGTGCTCAATACGATGGTGGGATTTACGTCTTGTTGTATACCGATGACTCCCGAAGTATGACTCATGCAAGGGGGAATAAATGGTCAGTCACAAGTGCGTATCAATCAGCAGACCAATTTGGACGACCTGCTGTTGCATTTCGGTTAGACGGCGCAGGTGCAAGCTTAATGGGGCGTCTAACAGGCGCTCACGTGAATGAGCCCATGGCAATTGTTCTTGACGGGCAGGTGTATACAGCCCCGAACTTGAATTCTCAAATTAACAACCAAGGTCAAATTACAGGAAGTTTTTCACAGAGCGAGATTCAGTATTTGTTACAAGTACTAGCCGCTGGTTCATTGGAAGCGCGATTAAGTCATGACCCAATTGCTGTCAATATTATTGGTCCGACAATTGGCATTGACAATTTAAGCCGTGGTCTATCTGCACTAGGTTGGTCCGTGATTGCAGTAATCGGATTCATGTTGCTGTATTACATGACAGCAGGTCTCATCGCAGACTTTGCGTTGATTGCGAATGGAATTCTGATATTTGGAATTATGGCACTTATTGATGGCACTTTTACATTGCCGGGCTTAGCTGGTGTTGTACTTACAATGGGGATGGCAGTAGATGCAAATGTCTTGATTTACGAACGTATTCGTGAAGAACTTGCTGCAGGGGCTCGTGATTTACGAGAAGCGGTTCGCGAAGGGTATAGCAAAGTGTATTCAACTATTATCGATGCAAACTTAACAAACCTGATTGTTTGTTTTGTGTTGTATCGCACAGCAACAACCGAAGTGAAAGGTTTTGCTGTCACACTTTCAATTGGGATCATTGCAACTTTGTTTACATCTCTCTTCGTGACTCGAGTTATTTTTGAAATCTATACAAATGTGTTTGGCGCACGAAAACTTCCAATGCTTCCAACGGTCTTTCCCGCAATAGGTCGTTTTTTGCGCCCTAATGTCAACTGGGTCAATCTGCGTAAAGTGTTTTGGGTGTTGAGTGTCATTGTCTGTGGAGTTTCAGTCTGGCTATTGATGGGTAGGGGCGTATCGATGCTTGACACTGAATTCCGCGGTGGAGTTTCAATGACAATGCGAACACTTCAGCAAGAAGACGGCAGTCGCGTTCTTCTTGTGCATACAGGTGATGATTCCGTTGAGTCCCGAGTCCATGCCATCGGGGAAGCTGCGACAGGCGATTCACAACAAGACCGCATTTTGGCGGAACTTACTGGTGCTACAATACTTACAATAGGCGAAAGCCAAGTTGACACAGAGGGTCAAGTTGTTTCAGATGGTTTTCAAATTAAAGTTGCGAATCCTCCTGGGATTGAAGATGATGCAGTTGTGACCGCAACGGTCGTTGAGGCAATCACAGATGCATTTGGTGGTGACTTAGATGTCCCACCCGCCCTTGAATTTACAGGATCGGGCTCAACGTCTTTTGAAAAATACACACACAAAATTACAAAGACAACAGCGAGTGTCGGAGACGTACTTTCAACCAATGCTCGCGGGGATGTATCAGATTTCCGTGGGGGAGTTCTTGTTGTCATCCAAGATATACACCCAGCTGTTTCACTTGACGATGTGCAAAAAAGAATTGATCGGATGCGACAACAACCAGAATATGCTCGTGAAGCAGGTGGACGTGATGTTGCTGCATTTGGATTAGATCGTGGTCAGGGTGGAGGGTATTCAAGTATTGCAGTTGCAGTGTATGACCCAGACATGAACTATTTGCGACATAACCCAGAACTCGTTGATGAACGTGTTGCTTCAAACGAATGGGAACTTGTTTCAACCGCATTATCTCAACCTCAAAGTCTTGAGCAAGTGAGTAGTTTCTCGTCACAGATTGCAGAAACGATGAAAGCGAATGCAATTGTTGCAGTTATTTTGTCTTTGCTAGGAATACTTGCTTATATTTGGTTTAGATTCGGATCACTCCGGTATTCTCTTGCCGCGATTGTTGCACTCCTTCACGATGTTCTTGTAACTCTTGGCGCACTTGCGCTTGCGGGTTACGTTGCACATATTTCGTTCTTTAGCCAGACTTTAAAGATTGAAGCATTTCAAATAGATCTTGGTGTGATTGCAGCATTGCTTACAGTTATTGGGTACTCTTTGAACGATACGATTGTTATCCTTGATCGTATTCGCGAAAATCGTGGGAAGCGCCCACTTCCAACGATGGAAATTGTGAACAACTCAATTAACCAAACAGTCAGCCGAACTGTCCTTACCTCAGTGACAACATTAATTGCTGTTGTCATTATCTATCTTGCAGGAGGAGGAGGTATTCGACCATTCGCCTTCGCTTTAATCATTGGTATTTTTGTTGGTACGTATAGTTCTGTTGCAATTGCAGCACCACTTGTCTTTAGTGGGCATTCAAAGTCTCCAGATCCAGTTGACGCTGGCTCCGACGTGTGACAGCCACTAAAGCCACCACAACTCCCCCAATTTCAAGATATTTATATCCTTGAACCGATTTATATAGTGTAGCCAAGGAGGGCTTCTTTATGTCCGGAACAAGTAAAACTGTCGTTTCTATGTGTGTTCTTCTACTTGCAGCACTTGTTGTGTATTACGGGATGACCCCTCCCGAAGAAGCCCAAGGGACTCATGTAGATATTCCAAAGCAGCGACCCTCCTTATTTGGGGGTGATCCTCAAGAAAAACTAGTTGAGATGGGTTTCCCGCCAGTTGCAACAAAATTGACAACTGATACGCAAGAAAAACAGACAGTAGGTGCAGGCATAACTGAAACACCTGCTGTTGACCAGCGACCCGAACGAGTTGAGATTGAAGTCGAGACAACTGAGGAAGAACCAATAAGTAGTGAGAAGGTTACAGTTGTTGAAAAGAGATACAAAATTTACACCGTTTTAGAAGGTGAAACCCTTGGTGAAATTGCATCCCGCGAACTTGGTAGTTATCGCATGTGGCGAGAAATTGCTGCTCTGAATAACATTGCAGATCCAAGCCGAATGATGCCCGGTCGAGTACTGAGAATGCCGACATCTAAAGCGAGCACTTCTCCAGTTCCTGTTACACCAGAAGTTACAATCCCTACTGGAACAAAAGTACATATCGTCGAGGAAGGTGACACCCTCAGTTCAATTGCTGGAATGTATTACGACAATGTAAATAAATATGGAATCATTCAAAACGCGAACCCCGCGATTAATCCCAACAGATTAAAAATAGGTCAGAAAATACTCATCCCTAGAGAGTAAACGCTTCCACATTTTCTTTCATGCGTTCTACACTTGTCGAACCAATCACCGTGCAGTCCAACTTGTCAGACAGCGGTGATTTTTTTGTAAGAAATTCAATTGCTTCATGGCTCGGTAAGTGCCCACTGTTCAACGCTTTTTTTAGTAGCACAAGAATATTCTTTTCATTTGCTAACTTGATTATTGTTTCATTCGTAGTATTTGTTGCGTTGTACTCAATCATTACAACATCAGACCAATCAAGAGAATCTTGTTGGGCTTGTGTTGTTTTGCCACTAAATCCAATTGACTTTGTTTTACCCTCTTGCTTAAATGCATGCATCATTTCGATAGCATCTGTTTCATGAAGTGCAGAAAGATCATCAGGAGGTGCGTGGATAAGTAAAATATCAACACAGTCTGTCTGTAACGTCTGCAAACTTTGCTCCACAGATTTTCGCATTCCATCTTTTGAAAAATCGAACACGGATTTTCCGTCAACTGTATTTTCGCCGACCTTTGTGCATAGATTGTATTCCTCTCGACGGTTATGTAAAAAATTGCCGATTCTCTGTTCGCTACTTCCATACGCTGGCGCAGTGTCAATGAGGGTAATGCCAAGGTCTAACACACTTTGCAACAGGTGTTCAGCGTCCAAATCGTTGGGCATTGGTTTACCGAAAGAAGCGTATTTTTCACTCGCTATGCGTCCTAATTGGTACGCACCAAATCCAACTCGGCTGATGGGGATTGGAAGGAATGGAAATTCTTTTACTTGCATGTGACTTCGGTACGGGTCCAAGGTTGGTCAGTTTCCCATGGTGGTAATGCGACAGTTGGGCTTGGCCAATTTACAGATGGTATAGCATCGGTTGTGTCGTTCAGTTTGGATGACCCAATGCGGCTGGAAATTTCATCAGCGAGTCGAGGTGCCAATACTAATTTTGTGGGCCAGCAAGTGAAGACATTATTCTCTTCTATTATGGTGATGTCTGCTGGTCGCTGACCTTTTGTGTTACTTTCTGCGCGAGTTGTTCTGTACGTCTTCCATTCAGTATCATAGAATTCTACGTTAGGAAGAACAGTTTGAAGTTCATTGGCTCCTCGAATAATGAGATTTTCTGGGGACAGCGATACGCCATCCTCTGCAAGTTGTCCACCGATCTGCCATACAGAACGACCTGCATAATCTTGCGTTGAAGTGATGGTCACTCTCGTTTTTGATCCATCAATACAATGTCCATTGATAAGAGGCAAATCCCCACGAGCCATCAACATGTGTAATGGACGTTCCTGAGTTTTATTTGTTTGGAGTCCAAAAGTTTCTCGAAGTGTTTGGTTTCCTTTGCCAGCAGTAAGAATGATCTTTTTTGCAAACAAATCCAACGGCTCCCCATTTTCTGGATTGAGCAATTGCACCAACCATCCATCATTAAGACGAGAAACTTCAACACCACCCTCAACAGTCTGCATGAGATGGTGATCGAGTTCGTGACTCAAGACCTCAAGTAAACTTCTTGGTTCAATTACTTGCTCATCAAGCCGAGCGACTGGTCCATCTATTCCGTGCAAATATGCGGGTAACTCATCTTGATCCAATGGCTGGGGTTTTGTCTGAAGTGCAAATTTCGCCGCAAGCCACCCCAACTTTGATCGAATGGAATCAGTTCGCCAGACGTGACAGAATTCAGCCCTCATCACGACGTTTGTCAGATCAGGCATAGTCTCGCCAGCGAGGAGGCGCCTCCAGACCAGAGGCATTTCCCTTATTGCTGTGGCAGAGTGAGCTCCTGATGTCTTAAGAGCATATTTTAAGCCACCATGTAAAATCCCCTGCGAATCGATTGTTTGCCCAGTTCCAAGTGAATTTGATTCAAGAAGAACACACCTAAGCCCATTTGAAACACATTTGTCTAATACGAATAAACCTGCAACACCTCCTCCAAAGAGGATGCAATCCATTGGTATAACTGCTTTCGCCATACGAGTATCTTATATTGATATGGTCTGTAATATCTTGGTATAGGATGAGCAGATGTCTGTAGATGATTGGGCAATAGAAGGAAGCAGGGGGGAGCTTATTTTTGGAACTACCCACGAACACTGTGGCGAACTCAGAGGAGTAGTCCTACTTGCGCATGGATTTAAAGGATATAAGGATTATGGAATGTTCCCATGGCTATCGACGCAGTTCTCCAAAGAAGGGTACACCGTTCATCGATTCAATTTCGCTCACTCTGGGATGAGTTCTACAGATGGTCCATTTGAGCGAGCCGATTTGTTTGAACAGTCAACGTGGAATAGGCAAGTTGAAGATATAGAGATCCTCGCCGACACTTTTTCAAAACCCGACTGTCCACTATTTTTATGTGGCCACTCAAGGGGTGGCGTTTCAGTTTTACTCTCAATTGGTAGAGGGAAGGTGCAAGCAGATGGTGTGATTACTCTTTCTTCTCCAAGTGCTTGTCTATCGATGACAGCAGAGATGCAACAAGAACTCTTGCATGATGGAAGACTCGAATCTCCCTCAGGTCGAACTGGGCAAATGCTGTACGTTGGAAAGGTCTTTCTAGAAGAACAATTCGAAGAGCCCAAACAACACGACCTTTTGCAATTAGTCCATCAAATCGAATGTCCATGCCTCGTCATACATGGGGAAGACGATTCAACCGTTCCGATGAATGCAGCTACCACATTAGCAGAGAACATGCAGCATTCGACCGTCGAAATCATCCTAGGTGGGGACCATGTCTTTAACACGCCGAACCCATTTCATATAGACAGCATGCCATCCCCACAACTCAATGAGGTTTGGATTGCGATTGAGTCTTGGTTGAATCGTGAGTTCAAATGAACATCACCTTACTGATGTGTTACTTCTTTTTGGGAAGTTGTCTCTATGATTGGCAAGGCCTCTTCACCTACATTATTAATTGAAGATGAAGCAATTTCACCATTCTTGCCCACTTCATCAACAGCAACAGCGACATGTTTGGATACTCCACGCTCTTGCATTGTGACACCATACAGTTTGTCACAACCAATCATGGTTCGTTTATGGTGGGTAATCACAATGAAGTGACTCTTCTCAAGGAAGTGAGTCAACGAACTGATAAATCGATGTGTGTTGGATTCGTCTAGTGCAGCGTCGACTTCGTCTAATACGCAGAAAGGAGATGGTTTGGCTTTGAAAATACTCAAAAGTAGTGCCACTGCTGTCATGGCTTGTTCTCCACCACTTAATTGAGAGATAACACGTGGCTGTTTTCCTGGGGGCTTTGCTTTAATTTCAATTCCTGCTTCAAGTAAATCGATATTGCCATCTTCATCAGGAAGTAGAAGGATATCCGCACTTCCACCACCAAATAGTTTTCTAAACATCCCTTGAGGTCCTGCGAAATGTTCACGAATAGCATTGAACGTTTCTTCAAAACGTGATTTACTCAAGGATTCAAGTTCTTCAATAAGTGAAGTGAGTGAGTCTACAGATGCATCAATGTCGACAACTTGTTGAGAAAGGTCAACATTTCGTTCTTCAAGATTTTTTTCTTCTTCAATTGCATCTAGATTTACATTCCCAAGACTTTTAATTTCTTCACGAAGTTGTTCGGCTTCTGTTTCAATCGTTTCTCTGTCTGTTGCGGGGCGGTCGCCTGAGTTGGATTGAGCATCCCAGTGCTTATATTCATGGCACACATCAAGTTCTAATTCATCAAGCGTTCTCTCTTCAAGATTTTCACGTTTAATTTCTGCTTCTCTTCGACTAAGTTCAAGTGCATGAAAATCTCGTTCTAGACGTTGCGCTTTATCGCGAGCCCCTTGAAGAATTGTCGCAGCACGTTCAACTGTTTGGTCAGCGGCTTTTACTTTGTCGTGATAAGCATCAAGTTCTTCCTTGCATTGTGCACTGGCGACTTCGCATCGTTCAATTTCCTCTACGCTGTCTTGCTTAGAAGCTTCAAACTGTTCAAGTTGCCCGAGCCGTCTAGCAATTTGGTCTTGTAGTAAGGATTTTTGCCGCCCTTGCTCTTCTAATGCCGCATCGACATGTCGAAGTTCTCGTCGATCTGCTTCATGTTTTTCGCCGACTTGCCCAAGGTCGACTCGGGTTGCAGTTAATCGTTCAGCGGTTGAGGAGGATAATTCTTGTGAGCGTTGTAAATTGCTTCGCAGATTTGTTCTCTTTGCTGTCAACGAATCTATATTTGACGTGATTTCATTTGCTTCTTGTTCCGCAGTGTTATATGTAGATTCGCTCTGCGAGATTTGTTTTGTGAGTTCCTCGGTTTCTTCTTGTATTACATGTGACTGAGTTACACAGCGGTTAATGTCATCATCAAACCGTTGAAGTTGGTATTCAAATTCAACAACAGAGTTCCTTGCAGTTCGTACACGTTGAGCCGAGTTTCGTTGTTGTTCTTTGGCTTGTTCGCTTTCGTGTAATAAATCACTTAGTTGACTTTGTCGTTGGTCAATTTGTTGATCGATTGCTGAAACTTCAACAGTAAGTGCAGAAATTTCGATTCGTCGCGTTAACCAACCCTCTTGGTTTCCAGATGGTGTTTTACCAACGTAAATGCGACCATCTGTTTCAAGGAGTTCGCCATATCTTGTGACGAATCGCCAATTTGGCATAGAGTTTTGCATTTCGATTGCAGTTAAGAGGTTACTCACAACAGCAGTCTTCCCAAGCAATTTATGGGTCGCAGCAGTCGCGAATTCCTGAACCTTGATCAGGCTAAGTAATGGAGTGGCCTGTTGGGGGTGTTCATTCATTCCTTCAACTTGAACATCAAGGGGTAAAAGCCCAACTTTCCCAGTGACAGAATCGAGTGCGAGTTGAATTTCATTGATGTTCTTGCTTGAATCCACAAGCAATAACTGGATGTTTTGACCAAGTGCTACTTCAACAAGGTGTGCATCTGAGTGGCTCGCATCTATTGCATCGCCAAGCATGCATTTGATATGAGGAAACTGTTCTTGATTGTCAAGAACAAATTTAACTGCATCTGTTAGTCCATCACGCGCATGTTGCATTTCTTCTAGCAAATGCAATCTTGAGCCAGATGCAGCTCGTTGATGCCGCATTGTTTCTAACTCGCTTGCGAGTTGTTCGGCTTGTTCCCCCAATGTATGTGACGCAGAATCATGTGAATGTAGAGCTTTCTCGTGCTCAGAAACTGTTTCCTTGGCTTCAGAAATTTTGTTAGCGGTCTCATCTCGTGTTGCCCTAAGCGTTTCTAGTTCACTTTTGACTTGTGTACTGTTTTTTTGAGTACGGATATATTGTTCTCTTTGGCTGTTCAGTCGCTCTTGAGCAGTTTGTGCAATAGCTTGAAGTTGAGATTGTGTTGCGCCTTGTTCTTCGAGTTGGTCTTGGAGTTCAGCAAGTTCATCTTGTATTGCGATGACTCGTTGTCCAATGGCAGCATGTTCCCTAGACACAATGTCTACTTGACGATCAATGTCTGCAAGTCGTTCAGCTGAAGCAGCAATTTGTTCAGCAGCACCTTCTCGTTCTCCTGAGAGAGCAATTTCGCGTGTTTTAAGTTCAGCGAGACGTATTCGTTCTTCACTCACTTGCTGTTTTGATTCTTGAATCGAGCGTTCCATCATTTCACTGCGTTGGGTTGAGTGCCGGATGGTCGACTCATGTTCGGACGATTTTTGTAGTAGAGATTGGTGGCTAGTCTGAAGTTGATGTCGACCAACCTCAGATTGACGTTTTGTATCCTCTAATTCAAGCAGCTCTTTCGCTAGAGATTGCCGTTCCTCTTCTAGCATAGTGAGACGATTGGTTAACCCTAGAAGTTGGGTGTGCAATTCGTGGAACTGGTCAAGCACAACATGAGTGCGTATTTCCCGAAGCCGAACATCAAGAGTATTAAACTTCCTTGCCTTTTCCGCTTGAGCGCGAACAATGCGAAGGCGGCGTTCAGTGCTCGCGAGTTGTTCGCGAACACGGACGAGGTTTACTTCAGTTCGCTCAAGTTTGCGCTCCGCTTCTTTTCGTCTAGATTTGAACCGGGCAACACCTGCTGCCTCTTCTAAAATTGCACGTCGCTCTGTTGGGTTTGCATTGAGCATAGCTGCAACTCGACCTTGTTCAATAATTGAGTATGCATTAGTCCCAATTCCGGTGTCGAGGAACAATTCTCGAATATCTTTGAGTCGCACTTTATTGCCATTGATGAGGTAGTCACTGCGACCATCGCGAAAGAGTCGTCTAGTAACCCCCACTTCATCAGTGTCAACCGTAAGGAACCTGCGGTTTGTTGGGTCTTTCTCATGGGAAGACGTGATTGGATTTTCAAAAGTCAGTGTGACTGATGCTGCTCCAAGTGGTTTTCGTACAGCTGAGCCAGCAAAGATGACATCAAGCATCGCTTCACCGCGGAGCATTTTGGCGGATCGTTCACCCAGAACCCATTTAATTGCGTCTACAACATTCGATTTGCCACAACCATTTGGACCAACGATGCCAATAATTGGGGCGTCAAAAACAAACTCCGTCGTATCGGCGAATGATTTAAAGCCAGCAATGGTGATTTTTGATAACCGCATGAAAAGAAAGACCTCCTGTCTTATGTACTGGCTCCATCCTGAAGCCGTTTTTTATCCCAATAAGAGGGTACAAGGAGTACCCCATACTAGCGAAAATGGCTGTAAAGCCAAGTAAATTATCGGGGTTATTGCCCTCAGATGACCAGAAAAGCTGATTAAGGAGAAGAATTTTGCTCCTCTGCGATTGTAGGTGGTGAAGAGTCTATAAATCGAGACTCTTCTTCAAGTGAGAACCCATCGCCATAGTCTGGTCTTGGGGTGTATGTTGTTTCAGATGCAAGACGCTGAATCGCAGAGAGAAGCCGATCTTGTTCAACCTTAAAATCAGCATTGAGGTATTGTTCTCGCCAGAGTGAGTGTATTGCTCCAATTGTTCTGCTATATGAAAGATTAAGGCCGGGCGCAGGAGATTCAGGAGTGGTTTGGTGGGCAAGGAAAACCGTGAATCGAGGTAAATCTGGCGCGACCTGCTCCTTCAGGGTCTTTTGTCGTTCTGTGTCTCGATAGCGTACCTCAAGCATTTCGCTATCGTCTGGGTCTTCCTTGACAAGCAGGGTGTTGCTCCATGTTGATAATGTGAGTGGTCGCTCGATTTCAATGTTGCCAGTCAACATTATTTTTGGCCATCCTGTTTGCGTCACATAGACCATGTTGTGGTCTGAAGGAACAAGCAGTAAATCAAACTTGTTATCGACAGAATATTTCTTGATAATTGGATCATCACGCATAGCTAGTGCTTCAGCGGTACGCAATCGAACCTCCAAATCATCAGAATTTAGGAGAGGTCGAAGCCCCGTTTCAATTCGAAAATCTGGGGGCATTTTTTCTAGTAACTCTATTGCATCGAGTCTGCTCCCGAGTCCTACATTCGATGTTGCCATTTCAACTAAGTATGGAATACTAATGGGATCACCAAGTCCACCACCAGCACGAAGTGCAGCAATGCGCGGGAGTTCATCTGGATGTTCATAGAGTTCTCGGATGAGTGGAAGGGAGCGATCTCCAATTGCCCTCCATCGCCATGTTGCAGCATCTGCATTCTTAGGACTTGGGTCATCTAGGAGAAGACGTTTTACAGATATCGCAACCGACTCTGGATTTTGAAGGCGCATCGTAATGTGCGTCATGAGATTCATAAATGTTGGCACGTCATCTTTCCAAGATGGGGGGACTCGAATTTCAATTTGCTCATCGTTAATGCCATGTGCGGTTGGTCCATCCTGCCCGAATTCCTCTGGGAATACTCGGTTGATTGCAGTTTGAATCATTGTCGCACGAGTATGACTGGGTTCAATGAGGACGAGTCGCATTGGCATGTTATGCAAGACTTCACCGCCATCGAGAATTCGACCCGCTGTTCTGCGAACGTAATCCTCTCCGATTGCACTTGAGTCTGAGAATGGATTTATAAATACATCCCCGTTTGCAGTTGCAACTTCCCTTGCTTGATTCTTTCCTGTTGTGAGTTGACCAAGTCTTAAAAATGCTGGGAGTAAATAGCCACCTTCAAGACTCGATGTTCCACTACTTGGTTCTGAGAAAACTCGGATGTCAAAAGTGGTGCCTCGAAGTGAGGGATGATTGATGTCTAAGTTTCCTCTGGCTGGTTTTCGTCCAGTTGCAGCTTGTGGGATAACTGCTTCAACAACGACAACTGCAGTATTCTCGGAGTCTAGCAATTGCGAAGGTGATAAGTTTCCCCAACCCCTCGTCGATTCGCCCATCCCTCGAAGGGCCAAATCAGCCATCATGTGAGCTCGAACTTGGGGGGGCATTTCGCTAGAGCCGGTTCCCTGTAACCCAACAACCAATCCATACCCAGAAGCAATGACTGGTTCATACGATTCATTGTAGACTTGGTCATAGCCCATCATCGCAACATGTTGCTTGATGGTACCTCTGAGCATGTTTGGAACTTCTCCGGGATAGGATCCGCTTGCTCGAATTGGACGAGCATTTTCATGTGCTCGCTCAATTGTCTTGCACGAAGTAAGGATAGCAATGACAAGCAGATAGGTTACATATCGCATATGAACATTGTACTCGGAGTTGTAAATTTGC
>CAZRPZ010000013.1:0-9898 GCA_964602215.1 uncultured Isosphaeraceae bacterium
CGCTCGTTTACGCCTCATAGATGGGGGTGTCGTACGGGCTGTTCTTGATTTAACAACCGCTATTTCTCGCTGTGGAAAACACGTCACCCTCATGTCCACCGAAGGCAGGGATTGCCCCCCTGCAAAGGATGGGGTCGAGACAATGCAAACCGGTCCTTTCGACCGTCCACCCATCCGCTTTTCACCACAGCGGCTACTGGTGTTGACCAAATACATTCAACATGCAGATGTACTGCACCTCCATACTCCATGGGAGCCAGCAAATCTACAATTGGCAAAGATTGCTCATTCTTGTGGCACACCCTACGTTGTATCAGTACATGGGATGCTTGATGATTGGGTGATGAAAACAAGCACTCTAAAAAAACGCGTGTTCCTTCGGCTTGGTGGGCGCAAGATGTTTCACAGGGCTGCTGCTACCCATTGCACTGCTCAAGCTGAAGCAGATCAAGCAAAACGATGGATACCCAAGGCGTCCATTTCAGTAATCCCACTCGTATTTCAACCGAATGATTACCTTTACCCTCCGCCAACCGCTGATCCAGACAAATATTGGCCTCAAAGAGAATCGAGTAGACCTATTGTTGTGTTTTTGTCTCGACTCCATCCAAAAAAAGGGGTTGAAAAATTACTTTATGCTGCATCTGTAATTTCCGAAACTCATAATGTTCGTTTCATCATTGCAGGAAGCGGTGACACGGAATATGAACAACAATTGAAGAGTCTTACGACCGAATTGAATCTTGGTGACTGTGTTGAGTTTGTCGGATTCGTTGAAGGCGATCGTAAAACTGCATTACTACGGGCATCAAGTCTTTTTGTATTACCAACGAGTCAAGAAAATTATGGGCTTGTCTTTCCAGAGGCGATGGCGTGTGGTCTTCCTGTGATAACAACAAAAGGCGTTGATATCTGGCACGAACTTGAGCAATCGGGAGGAGCCATCATCATAGATGGAAGTAAAGAACAATTGGTTTCCTCTATTATCTCTTTACTTGAAGATGATTCAACACGAATGTCAATGAGTAATGCAGCAAAGTTGTGGGTTACTGATACATTCACAAACGATACAGTCGTCAATCGTTATATTGAACTCTATCGTCGACTTATGAATGCGTAACTTGTGAATACACTTTCATAATCTCATCCACGTACGTATTCCAATTCCAACATGTCGCAATGTGCTCTTTTGCATTCTTTCCCATCGAAGCAGTTGCTTTTTGATCAGATAGCATTACGTCAAGTTTCTCGGTTGCTGCTTCTACGCTACCTACTTCCGTAAGAAACCCAGTCTCTCCATCAATCACGAACTCAGGGTTTGAGCGTTGGTCGGTTGTAATGACAGGTATTCCTGCAGCGAGTGTTTCTGCAATCACTAATTGCGGGTCGATGCTCATTTTTCGAATTGGCATAATGACACAAATTGATTCAAGAAGCAACTTTGGAAGCGTAATGCCCTCTTCATAAGGGAACTGATACATGTTGATATTCGGGTGTTTTGAGACAATCTCTTCAACCCCTTCGAGTTGATCCCAGTGTTTCCGAACTGCAAAATCAAATCGAATATCTGGATACTTTGGTGCAAGTTTGTCGTATGCTGCAAGGGTAACGTCAGCGCCGTTTTCTACAGTAAGATCTCTCCAAAACAATACCCGATTTGAAGGATCAAGAGAACCCCCATCATTTTCTTCAACGATATCTCGAATAATTCCATGGCGAACTTGGATGGCTGGGATTTTTTCATTTTCCAAACACTTTTTTACATAGGAAGTTGCTGTAACAACTGCGTCAATTTTCTTCCAAAGCAGTTTTGTGATGAAGGAACACTTTTCTGGAAAGTTGGTGCCTACAACGGTGACAACGACTGGTATTTTGAGGCCAAGCATTCGTAAACCGCCTGCTAAATGAGCAACACGGTTATAGCCAAATAAATGAAGAACATCAAACCGTTGCTCTGCGCAAATGCGTTTAATTTCGGAGACTTGTCGCAAAAGTCGGCGTGCACTTATCCCCTCTTCCTGTTTTCCGGTTCGTTCTAACACACCGCCTCGATCACGCGAATCGGTCACAAAATGGATGTTCAGGTCATCTGCTAAGCAAAACGGTAACGAACGATTTTCACCGAATGGGTTCGTAATGAGGTGCACATCGTGACCACACTTCCTCAATTCATCAACACTTTGTAAAGGAATTTGAATATGTCCCGAAACATTCTTTTCAAATCCTTTCTGGCCTGAGATTACAGAGACAAAGACACCAATCTTCATTTCTAACTCCGATTCCAGTGGGATAAATCGCGTTGAAGTAACACTGACAACCGTTCGTTGAGGGGCTTATAGTGTTGAATAAGTTTTTCTTTTGTTTCAGGATTCATAGGTTGATAGGCACTGCCCTTATTTTTTCTACTTCTTCGCAACCAATCTCCCACTCGTGATTTTCTGATTACGTGAACTAGCGGATTAAGTCCGAGTTGCCGAAGTACTTTCCGTAATTTAGGGAATATTGCTGCATTTTTTCGTTGCCCAATTAATTTAGACTCAACTGTGTCATCGACACCAATGAAATTCAAAATAGTTTTCAGGTATTCACTGTCATCCTCGTGTAAATCGTCATACAGCATGAAGAGTATTTGTTCTCGACTGTAATACTTCAACAACTCTTCGATTTGATCAATGTATTCTCCCCGCTTAAGAATATCTGGTGATGATTCAATTGCATCTTCAAAACTCGACCAGCCCTCTTCTATTCTCCTTGTTTGGTAATTGCTATATGCACGATCAATGGGATTTCGCATCACCATAAGGAGTTTAATTTCCGGAAAATGTTTCGCCATGCGGGGGATTGCTTCTGGAAGGCAGTAGCCCGTTGCAACCTCTCCCACTGCAATTTGATTTGGCTCAACTTCAGAAAAGTTTTGGAGATACCAATCTATACCTTTATCATAATTTCGATCAAAAAAGTATGATTGTTTCTTTGTCGGCAAATAGACCTCTGGATGGCTACGCAATGCTGCGGCTGTCCATGTTGTACCACATCGTTGACAACCGACTATGAGAAATGTGACTACTGAAGTTGAGGGCATATTCATCATCGGGAATATAGCAGATGTCGGAAACAGAACTGCAAAGTCGTTAAATCTGATTCTATTTAGGTGTGGAATCTTCGTGAATCGGGCAGTGCCTTCTTGTTAAAGACATGCACCCCACGAACTAATGATTTCAATAATGTCATTGACTTCTACGCTTCCATCACGATTCAAATCACTTGGGCAACAGGTATCTGTGCATGGACCCCAATCTGAAATCAATTGGATAATATCTGCAACATCTACCATACCGTTCCCTGATAAATCACCATGACATTGAGCACATCCAGTTTGATCAACTTGGCTCAAATGGACACTGACATACCCTCCGTTGACATCTGCTGTGAGAATATCTGGTTTATCGTCGCCATCGAGATCTGAAGTGATGACGTGGGCTGGACCCTTCAATGAAGGAATTTCAATCGTACTGACCATATTTGCTTCGCCATCATTTTCATAGATGTAAACCCAGTTTTCTCCAACATGAGAAACGATGACATCAAGTTTACAATCACCATTGATATCTTCAATTGTAGTTGAGTGTGGGTTATCGCTTGTAGGATAGACCCCAATTTCAGTGAACACCATATCACCATCGTTCTGCAGAATCCAAAGTTCATTATCTACTTTATGAACGATGGCAATGTCATTGAGTCCATCGTTGTTCAAATCTCCGATGGATAAATATCGTGGTCCATCTCCGACTGGCATATTTGTGACTGTTGCGAAATTACCTTTCCCAAGATTTTCAACAAGGGTTACAGTATTGTCACCAAGATTAGAAACTGCAAAATCAATATCACCGTCACCATCTAAATCACCGGTGTCTATTCCCCGAGGAAGATTCCCGATTGGAACATCAATGACTTCAAAGGTTGCGTCACCTTGATTTAACAAGATGCTTGTAATTCCGGGACCTGAACTTCCGTAATTTGGATCCCAATGTGGAGCAATTAAATCGGGGTCTCCATCATTATCAACATCATCAACTTCAATACACGCAGAACGCAAAAAGAAGAGTTCATTCGTGACCTTCATGGTTCCGGTGCCATCGTTCAATGCAACTGTCACCGAACCCCCACTATACGAAGCATCCGCACCCGCTTCCCAATTTGATGTTGCGATGTCAATATGACCGTCGCCATCAAAATCTCCAGCAACAACGTAACGAGGTATCGATTCTATTCCAATATCCACAGATGAAAGGACTGAGAGTTGACCGCTCCCATCGCCTGCAAAAATGACGACCTCATCAGTATTCCTATTTGAAACTGCGACATCGAGAAAACCGTCCTCATTAAAGTCTGCAGTTGCGATACCTGATGTTGCTGCAGATGGACCCGTATCGTATTGATTTTGTGGTGCGAAATTCCATTGACACTGATAGCCCTGTGCCGATGAATACACAACACAACTCGCCATTAAAACAGGGCAATACCGTAAACTTTTGCTCAAATGCATTCGTATCAAGTCTCTTCCGACTCCAATCTATATCAATCTGAATGAAATACAACTCTAATTACCCCACCAGTACCCAATTTGTTCAAATAAACATTAAATTTAGGTCCGATAATGATGTAATAGGAGTTTTCCTTGCCCTCTGAAAAGCGAAAAGGATTCTTTAGAATCGGAACCAATTACGGTCGCCTTATCGCGACCATGGCGATGGGAATTGCAACCGTTCCGCTTCAAATTACATGGCTGGGGATGGAGGGATTCGGGCTTCTTGGTCTTGTTGGTTCTTCTGTAGGCATTGGCAGAATGCTCCAAGACATGATGCGAAGTTCCATGGTCAGAGAACTTGGAGACGCGTGGCATCGGAGAAAGGATGGAAATTTCCAGCAAAGTTATGCAGCATCATTTCTTGTCAGTGGTGTTGTCACTGTTCTAACAGCTCTTGTCTTTACAGGAATCATCTTCATTCTACCCCTCCTCGATATTCCCAAAGAATGGGTTTGGTCAGCACAGTGGGTCACAATTTGTTCCGGAATATCAACGTGCGTAATAGTGCTATTTGCACCAACAATAAACATGGTTATTGTTCGGGAAAATTTCTTCTGGCACAATTTGTGGACAGTTCTTCGACGGAGTGCATTTTTAATCGCGACAATTATTCCGTTTCTCATTATGAACGTTACAGAATTACCTGCGGGATTAACAATTTTCGGATACATCGTTTTAATTGTGAATGTGGTTAGCACACTTGCTCTAGTTATTGGCTATGTCATTTATGACCATCGCATGTTTCCTACATGTCGGGGCTCTACAAAAGATGCAATGAAGAAAGTCGCAGGAACTTTTGGCTGGAATAGTGGTGTTGTCGGAGCAATGAACTTACACGAACGAGTTGCAAACTTCATCATGAATTACTTCTTTGGTTTATGGGGAAATGCTGTCTTCTCTCTTGCCCTTCGATTGGTCAGTTACATACGAATGGCATCACTTGGACTCACTTTTGGTTTAGATTCTGTAAGCGCGAGAATAAGCACGACCGAAGATCAACAATCACTTCAGTCAATGTTTAGACACAGCACAAGAATGCTGGGCTTTGTTGCATTTCCAGCAATGGTCGTCGTCTTTATCTTGGCTGAACCCTTATTACGAATGTGGGTTGGTAGAAGTGTCGAGAACCCTGCTGAAGTGCTACCAGCAACAGAAATCCTTGTCAAAATTATGGTGATTGGACTCACTTGCAGGGCGGTCTCAGATGGGTGGATGAAGTTATTTTACGGTGCTGGATTCATCAGAAAATATGCGCCATACATTTTTGCAGGTGGACTGGTTAATCCCATCCTCTCTGTACTACTCATTCTTGCATTCCCAAAAAATGCAGCGTATACGGGTCCAGCTGTCGCTTACTCACTCGTCTTCATTGTTGTACACATGTTTCTCATGCCACAAATCACGGCTGGAAGTGTCGGCTTATCTCTTGGCAAAATCCTTCGGCCTTCACTCCGTCCCCTCTTCCTCGCAATTGCAGCGGCACCCACTTTGTTCATAGCAAAAATTGTCTCAACCTCTGAACTGATTGACTGGACTGGAGTCATTGCTGGTGTCTTTAGTTATGGGGTTGTCTACATTCTCGGGTGCTGGTGGTTGCTCATCTCTGCACAAGAACGCCGAGGCGTTATCCGCCTGCTAAATCGTATACGCGGTCGCTAAGAGAGGGCTCCGTAATCTACAAAGTCTTCGAGTTCTTCATCTTCTTCTGTTGCCCAAATTTCCTCGTCGCTCTTTAGTACATAACTCACATCACCATCGCGTATGTCTTGCCAAATGCTGATGAAGAAACTCGCCATAACAACATGTAGAAATGACCAAGAGTATGTTGGCCAGAACACGACTTGATTGAAACAACCCTGAACATACATTGCAAGTAAAAGTAAAAATGAAATACTGTACAAAAGCGGATCTCCAACTAACTGCTTTCGTTTTCTCCACACATTGAGCCCTGAGTATACGGAGTACAACACCATTGAAAACAATGGCACGAACAGAAACAAACCGCCGTGATACATCATGTTCATCCAAGCACTGTGTGGGTGCTGTCCGATGATGTTTGATCTGAAATACGATTCACCACCAGTCCCAAAAAGTCCTGTAAGCGGCCTTCTTGTATACACCTCGGTGATATATCTCCACCACAATTGAGGACGACCAGTTTCAAGCGTTCCTAGACGTTCCATCGGCGCAATCTCAGCACCAATTGACATTATCCAGCCAATTCCAATTGCAGCAAGAGCAACTCCAACCATTGTGACCATCGGTCGCTTGGACAATACCCAGATGATTGGAAAGGATGTAATCAAAATTGCAAGCATTGTCTGCCGACTTGCAGTAAGCAAAGCCATCCCACAAGTCAATGAGAGCATCACGATAAAAAATGGTTTATATTTTTTAGGCCAACTAATCATTGCATATCCAAGAAGTGGAGCGGACAGAGCAAACAACATCCCAACTTGATTAGAGTTTGACCCGTACGGTTGGAATCGGCCAATCCCACGCAAAAATGATTCCCCCGGAAATAGCACAAGCGCCGAGATTGGAACTGCCAACGCAATTAAACACCCAGCTGTGAACCCATTAATGATTCTTTTAAAATCATCATAGGTGACAACTGTCCGTACCAAAGAGACTGCTGCGAACGAAACTGTAAACCATTGAATACGGAGAACTACACCGACACTTCTCTCGGTGACTCCCAGAATTAAAAAAATCCACAAAAAAGCCATGATTGGATAAATCCATACGACACCCGGCAGTCTCCTTTTAGGATACGGGTGTGTCCAAGCTGCATACGCAACAAGGAGGAAGACGAGCCCTGAACTTAGTTTCGCAGCTGCGGCAATAAGACTTAAATTTTGCGACCGTCCCATCTGCAACCATGGCGTTACCATCATGATTGATACAAATAACCGATTTTCTTTTGGAATAAGAAAATATAGAACAACTGCTAAGACAATCGGCGACACCAGCCATGGCTGGCTCGTAATGATTTGGAGATAAATATCAGTACGTTCCATGAGTTGCTTCGGATGGTATCGGAAAATTGAACCGTTCGACTCGCTCCAGAATGAGTGTTCTTCAAACAATTCAATGTGTTCTGTTGCCAAGACCCAACATATACACGCACTTCACAAAGATACTCAAATGGAGTACAGTTCCCTTCGTGTCATTTTTAAAATCTTTCTTCATTTTTCCTGTCGTCCTTTGCTATTGCTCTGCAACGCAGTCTTTTGGTGACTGGACTCCACTTATCTATAACTCAATTAAATGGACGGCTCCAAATCAGGGCGCATTGACCATTGCATATACTCAAGAACATGGAATAACGCGGGTTCCCATGGCATATCACGGTGGCGTCGATACAAATGCATCTGGAGAGATTTCAGAACATAACATTGAAAGGTTTACGAATTGGGTACATGAATTTATTCCCCAAGAGTATTGCGGACCTGTCGTCATGGACTACGAACAACCGTGGTGGAGGGAATTTAGGGCAAAGACAATTCTTCCTGAGCGGTTACAAGAAATACTTTCTGTGTATATCAAGGGAATGCAGGTTGCAAGAGGTATTGAACCATCGGCGCAGTGGGGATATTGGGGACTTCCAGCCCTTCGACACACTTCTGCAAAATGGAAAGAGCAGGGACTATCAATAGAGCCACTCATCGAGAACTGCAATGCTCTTTATCCCGATGTATACAACTGCACGCCGGGACGTGATGACACCGCCCGTGTCCAAGAACATATTTCTGTTGTGCTAGAACAGGCGGGCGGAAAAATTCCTGTGTATGTGTTTACTTCTGTCAGGTACTGCGGACCAGAAGTTGATCATTCCGATTTCGTCGAGGATGATGTTTTTCTCAAACAGGTCAATGCCGCACTTCGTGCATCGTGGACCGATGAAACCGGTATGCAACACAGAGTCAAAGGGATTATTTTATGGGATGCATACGGTTTCTCTCCTGAAGAAGAGTGGGAAGAACTTGACCGAAGACATAAATACTCCTTTGAACTCTTACAAGCTCTTGTAGATGCATGGGGCAAGGCTATGGTTGGGAAAGATGTCGTCGTTGATACAACACAATCAGATGTGTGCCAATATGGTTTACCCGAACCCTCAAATAGCGATGGTGCGATATATGATCTAAAAAAACACGGCGAAAATCGCGGTCGTGGAAATTCGGTATTAGGTGTTGAAGAAGAAAACGACCGAGTCGATGATGGTCGCATTCGTGGAAATAGGATTACCGAATAAAATCTGTATTCAATACAAATCTTATGGAGTTACAAAGGAATACTTAGAGCATGTCAACGAAGAATAATTTGAAACCCCCTATTATTTTATTTGGCAATACTCGGTCCGGAACGACCATGTTTCACCGCATTTTTAAGTTGCATGAAGATGTAGAAAGTTGGTTTGAACCAAGAACTATCTGGATGTATGGTGATCCATCCAGAAAAAATGATCAATTTACTGAAGTAGATGCAACGGACAAGGTAAAACGATATATCCGAAAACGATTTCTAAAATATCAACAAAAACACGGAAACCGAAGGGTTATGGAGAAAACTCCATCAAACGTCCTACGTGTGCCGTATGTCAATGCAATTTTTCCAGAATCTAAATTTTTATACATAATCCGTGAACCTTTAGCAAATCTTAGTTCGGCAGAAATTCGTTGGCAATATCGAAGTAACTGGCACAGGTTGTGGGAACGGTTTTTAGAATGTCCAAAATCTCAAGTACCACATTATTTCGGCCGTTTCATCATCGATCGATACAAGCATTACATTAAACGTAGTAAATACTTTTCGATGTGGGGTATTCGATATCCGGAAATCTATGAAGATCTCAAAACACTGACAGTAGAGGAAATTATTGCAAAACAATGGGTTGCCGGTTCCGTACAAGCGGGCAAGGATATTCTGGAAATAGATCCATCACGAGTAATGTCTATTAGGTATGAAGACTTCGTTTCAAATCCCGTTGAAATGTACCGATCAATTGGAGACTACTTTAATCTTACGGTTACGTATACTATTGAAAAACAACTCAGCGAGATGGTTGATTCTGGACGACACAAAAAATGGAAACGACTCAATAAAGATATCTTAAAGCGTTGCTTTCCAATTCTTGAAAACGAAATGAAACGTCATGGATACGATACTTCAGAGATTGATGAGATTCTCTCTGCTTAACCCTCTTCTTGAAGTTCCTGAAGACGTCTTAAAAATTTAATTCGGCGAAGGGTTGCTTCATCAACAGCATCGGAATGACGAAAGAGGGAATCATCTTTAGGATTAGCT
>CAZRPZ010000014.1:0-6165 GCA_964602215.1 uncultured Isosphaeraceae bacterium
GAAATGGAATATTCCCACGACGAACAAACCCCTGCAAGCGTGCAAGCGAATGTGATTAAATCGTTCAAGCCAGATGCAGACGAAGAGTAGTTTGGTTTAGAACCCCTGTACGATGAATGGATTCGTTTTGCGTTCATGTCCGATTGTTGAAGCGGGACCGTGGCCAGGGTAGAAAGTCATGTCATTTGGTAATTTCATCAGCACGTTTTGAATCGAATGCCGCAAGTCGTTTGAGTTGCTGGTTGGGAAATCATGTCTTCCAATGCTGCCTGCAAATAGGGTGTCTCCGACGATTGCTTGGTTGGAATCAGTATGGACAAAGCAAATACTTCCGGGGCTATGACCCGGTGTATGCAGTACATCCCATGTCGAATCGCCTAGTGTGATTTGTGTATTGGGAGTAATGAATCCCTTGGGTGGGGCTACTGTGATTGGCATTCCGCCGAGCCCAGATAAGTTAAGAATAGGATTCATGTTCCAATCTGATTCGATTTCGTGGCAGAGAACCGGCACGTCGCCGATTGCATTCGTCAACTGGTCAAGTCCCGCGATATGATCAGCGTGGCAATGTGTCAATAGGATTGCAGAAGGTTTCAGGGAATTGACCTTCAGGTAATCGATGAGTTTTTCTGGACAAAATCCGCAGTCCACAACCCAGCAGTCACCACCCGATGTGACAACATGACAATTGGTTTGATAGTCTCCAAGCACAAAAGGTGTAATCTGGACGGTCATGGAGAATGCTCCTTGGGTATACAATGGAAGCATACCTAATGATGAAGCGTAGCGTACAACAAATGGAAGGCACAACAATCGAGGGCGACGGTATTCAAGGTGTCAAAATGAAGTTACTAGTTGGCAAAGATGACAGTGCGCCTACATTTGCGATGCGACATTTCTCTGTGGAGCCGGGTGGATTTACTCCAAAACACCAGCACCCATGGGAACATGAAGTTCTGATTCTTTCTGGAGATGGCGAAGTAGAGTCTGGGGGTGAAGTTAGCCCAATCGCAAGTGGCGACGGGCTTTTTATTCCATCAAATGAATTACACCAATTTCGTAATAGTGGCAAATCGGCATTAGAGTTTCTTTGTATTGTTCCAGTTGAATCGGATTGCGGAGAGCCAGTTCCCGGAAGTTAACCATGCTTGAAGAACATAGAAAACCAAAACAAAAACTACGCGCCCTAGGGATCTATTCGCCTATTTCATTGCTTGCAATCATTGGGATAATTGTAGGAGCAAGCAACTCCGCGGAACCCTTTTCAGGTGAACTCTTTCTTGGCTCTTTGATTATCCTTGGAGTTGTAGTATCTTGTTACTGTCTGGGCTTACATGTAAGCGATTCGAAAACATCCTCTACATCTGGGGATTCTGCGAAACTTGAAGCCATTCTCGAGGCAATGCAAATGTCAGAGAACGCAAAACGTATTTTGTTCCGCGACCGAGAACTTGACTTGATTCGAAATACGATTCAGGCTGATATAGAAAGTGAAGATTTTCATGCAGCATTAGTTCTTTGTGATCAGATGGCGAATGTATTTGGTGCAGTCGAAGAAGCTGAAGAGATGCGAACGAATGTGCAAGAAATTATCCATCAGCATCACGAAGAAAGAATTCATGAAGAATTGAACCAGTTGAATGAGTTGATTAGCAATAGGCAATGGGTCGAGTCTTATCAATTCGCTGCTCGTTTACGTCGTTTGTATCCAGAATCACCACTTTTGCATGAACTTGAGCAAAACATTGCGGATATGCGAACGGAATATGGTCATGCTTTGGAAGACCGTTTTTTAAGTGCCGCTAAAAATGATAATGTTGAAGATGCAATGATACTCCTCAGGGAACTGGATAAATATCTTACTCCTGAAGATGCAAGAAGATTTCGAGATACAGCAAATTCAGTCATTAAGACGTACCGAGAGAGTCTTGGAGCAAAATTCAAGATGGCAGTGAACGATCATCGATGGCAACAGGCAATTGAATTCGGCGGCGAGTTAGTAGCCCAATTTCCAAATACAAAGATGGCTGAAGAAATTAAAGATATTCTCAACACAATACAAGTTCGTGCTGTAGAGGATGAGACTGAGTCATGAGGTGTTTTAATATATATCTACTTCAACTTGGTTCAGTTTGTCTGTTGCTCACAAGTTGCGTAACAGATGATTTTAACAATATGGCACAAGGATTTTCGCCTCCAACACCTACCCAAGCAGCGATAATGGCTTTAGATCAGCATGACCCTGATGCCCGCCGAATGGGGATAACTCTACTTGCAAATTCGCCATTTGGTGGGGAGCCAGAATATCTCAAAATGTACAGAGATTATGTGGTCGAAGATCGGGATCCTCTTGTTCGGGCAGCATCAATCAAAGCTCTTGCTCGATTTGGCAATTCAGAAGATGTACTTCTCATTGCACCATGGTTAAATCGAAATATTGAAGAAAGTACGCAGGTCAGAAAGGCGTCAGCAACAGCGTTGCAACGGCTTCACAATCCTGATGTAATTCCAACATTGCTTCGATCGTTGCGTGATAAAGATGAAGATGGACAGGTACGAGCATCGGTTGCAACTGCATTAGGTCAATACCCCGAAAATCAAGTTTTTATTGGATTAATTGCTTCCCTGCAAGCGAACGACCTTTCAATTAACTTGTCTGCAGCACAATCTCTACACTCGTTAACAGGTCAGGTGTTTGGGACGGATTGGGATGCGTGGTATGAATGGGGTGAACGGTCAGTTCAAACGAATCATAATATATTTGAAAATATGTCTGTATACGAATACCCAACGTATCAACATCAGGCACGTTGGTGGGACAAGTTGACATTTTGGGAACATCGAATACATGAACGACCAGACGCACCTGCAGGGCTTAAGGAAGCGTCTAAACGTAAGACCTATGACGAAGAAGTTGATGTTACACAGTGACCGAATCACAGGGCGAACGTTCTACATCTGAGGAACAACGTCGCATTTCAATGATGCGACCATCTCCAGAGGATTTGCCTGAACCAAGTGCAGAACCGCCCGGAGCAATTCGAAGTGGTTCGCTTGCAGGAAAAACAATGTGGGCAGCAATTTGGTTTCTTGCGAGTCCAATTTTGATTCAGCAATTGCTGATTGCGACCGTCGGACTCACAGATAAAATGTTTTCGGGTGCTTTGCCAGAAGAAATTGTGATACCAGCGATGGATGCAATTGGCGTTGGTTCTTATATTGGGTGGTTTGTTTCAATCGCAGTATCTGGCGTGGGGATTGGTGCTCAAGCGTTAATTGCTCGTGCGATGGGAAGCGGCGACGTGTCTATGGGGGGAAAGGTGCTGGGTCAATCAATTACTTTTTCATTTTTTTGGGGGTTCATTGTTGCAATTGGATTGTGGTTCAGCGCTGTTCCGTTGGGTGAATTTTGCCAATTATCTGCAGAGGCAAAAGTATATTTAGTGCAGTATATTCGGGTCATCGCGATAGGCATGCCTGCATGTAGCGTGATGACAACAGGTGCAATGGCATTACACGGAGCTGGGGATACGATTCGTCCGGCAACCGTTACAGTGATGGTGAATATTGTGAATGTTATTTTTTCATGGGTACTCAGTGGAGCTGATGTACGTTTCGGAGATTCTGTGCTGACAAATCCATTTGAGTGGGATCTTCATATCGTTGGAATCGCAATTGGCACATCGAGTGCTTATGTTGTTGGAGGAGTGCTCATTATTGTTGTGTTGCTGAAAGGGGTTAAAGATTTATCCCTTCATTTGCGCGACCTTATGCCAGATATGCCTTTGTTGTGGAGGATTGCAAAAATAGGGATACCAAATTTCTTTGAGGGGCTTTCAATGTGGGTTGCAAATCTATTTGTGTTGCAATTTATTGGTCAAATTGCAGCGAAGATGGCAATTGAGTTGGATGCCGATGAACCAGTGGTAGGAGGTTTACAGGGGGCACACGTCATTGGAGTCCAGTGGGAATCCTTCAGTTTTCTTCCTGGCTTTGCAATTGGTGTTGCAGCTGGAACACTCGCCGGTCAGTATCTTGGTGCAAATAATGTGAAGCAAGCAAAGAAGGCAATTTTGGCTTGCGTGTTTATTGCAATGATATTCATGGGAACAATTGGCATTTTTATGATGTTGGCAGGGCATACGTTGACTTCAATTATCTCAACTGAACCTTTGCATTTGGAGCTTGTTCCCAAATTGCTTTTTATAGCTGGAGTGACTCAGGCAGGATTTGCAATCATGATGATTATTCGACAGGCACTGAAAGGTGTTGGCGATACTGTTTGGACGTTTCTAATTACGTCGTTTTCGAGTTGGTGTATACGGATTCCTCTGGTGTGGTATCTGGGTGTCTATTTGGATTTAGGTCTTGTTGGCATTTGGTATGGCCTGTGCGGTGAAATGATGGTTCGCGCACTTCTGTTTGCCCTCCGTTTTTGGCAGGGCGGGTGGGTCCGAAAAATTTAAAATCGCCTTTTGTCTACTTGCAGAAAAAAGGCGAGCACCGGCTCAGAGCCAGTTTCGAGCTCGCCTTGGCTCTGAGCCGAATGCAGAGAGGCGTTCATTTTTGAGCCTGTTGTGAGTGTGTGAATAAATGCCAAATTTCGTATGCAGAAAAAAGGAAGCGCCCAGATCAGAGCCGATTCTGGGACAGCCTTGGCTCTGAGCCAAAGCTGTATAAATTTAACATCCGAGTTCAAGACGTTCTGCCAAGATGGAAGGAAGACCAACGGCATGTGTTTCGCTTTGAGCGCCTTTGATATCATACTCAGTGCGATACAAAGTAAAGACGGATTCTGATTCAGGTGAGGAATATTCCAGAACAGCGTAACTTGCTCTTGGATCACCATCTCGAGGTTGCCCGACAGCTCCTGGGTTACATAAATAACGATCTTCAGGATTCAACACAATCGGTTCACCATGAATTGGTACTTGCATAGAAACTTCACCTGAAACATGTGCATGAAATACCGTTGGTAAGTGGGTATGCCCGTGTAAGCAAATTCCTTGATCAAGTCCCTTAAACGCTTCTATTGCGTGTGGAAGTTCATGTATATAAGTAGAATCATGGAGGACTGGAGTGTCGTGAACAAGTAGTAATGAATCTCCTAGTCTAATGCGAGTTTTCATATGACTAATGGCATGCAGGTGGTAAGGTCCGAGTTGATCTCGAGTCCAATTTAATGCCAACGAAGCCGCGTTATTAAAATACCGCCCTAAGTCAGGGTCTAAAACGGCTTCGTCATGATTCCCTCGAATAACTTCATGGCAATAACTGAGTACAAGGTCAAGACACTTTGTTGGTGAAGGTCCATAGCCAACAATATCGCCTAGGCAAATAATTCGATCAACTTCTAATTCTCCAAGTTTCTCATACACAGCACGTAACGCGTGGACGTTGCCATGAATGTCAGAAATAATGCCATACCGAGACATGTATATTATTTCTTATTAGTTTTTTGTTCCGATTGATCCTGCTCTTTTTCTTGAGTAGCAAGATAAGATCGAATTTTTGCATTGTCGGGAGCAAGGACCATCGTTTGTCTTCGACCAGCAAATCGAGGTGATAATTCTACTTTTGAGACATCACTTAAATCCTCGATGATATTTTTCATCCGTACATCACCCCGTTCTTTATGCATCATCTCTCGTCCGCGAAAGTTTTGAACGATGAGTACCTTGTGCCCTTCTAACAAGAACTTTCTGGCTTGATTAATCCGTATTTGAACATCATGCGGATCGATTTTCATCGATCTTCCAAGGCGAACTTCTTTTGTTTCAACAACTTTTGCTTTTGCCCGATTTGCCCGCTCTTTTTTAGATTGTTCGTATCGGTATTTACCAAAATCAAGAATTCTGCAAACCGGCGGATCAGAGTTTGGGGATACTTCAACTAAATCTAAATCAGCATCTTTTGCAAGTTGTAGGGCTTCATTTTTATCTACAACTCCAAGCATTGCTTCATTTTGATCTATAAGTCGAACTTTAGAAGCGCGAATTCTGTCATTTGTTTTCGGAAGGTTTCGATTACTCTCCTTTGGATTAAAAGAACGTCTACGAGCGATGATGTATGTCTCCTGATGAATTAGAAAAAGTGGTAATTACAAGACCCGTACGGAAAGTCCATGAACATAAAAAAACGTTGTGTTGAAAGATACTCGTCATA
>CAZRPZ010000015.1:0-17350 GCA_964602215.1 uncultured Isosphaeraceae bacterium
TTTGCTTTTGCAGTGTAGTAATCAACATACCACGTCACGCAGCGTTCAACGAGTTGTTCGAAGTTGTACTTCGGTTCGTAGCCAAGTTCTCGTAGTTTTCCAATCGCTGGGCACCGACGCGGTGTACCACCCGCTCGCAGCTCGCCGGGTACAACATTCACTGTAACGCCACAATATTTTCCAATTGTTTCTACGAGATGCTTGATTGATACTTCCTCTTCTGTACCAACATGATAAATATTTCCATTCTCACCAAGCTCTCCTGCGAGGAAACACCCGCGACCACCATCAGTAACATCACAGAACGAACGTGTCTCACTTCCATCACCTTGGATTTGTAGGTCGATTTCTTTTTTCGTTAACCCGTCAGATGCCTTGACAATTTTTCCTGTGATTTCAGGGATAACATGCTCAAAACCCATATCAGGACCAATGAAATTATGTGGGCGGAAGATGACAGTTTCAAGACCACGAAATCCACCAACATGTAATGTCAATAACTCGCATGCGATTTTGCCCCCGCCGTAACTGAACCGTGGATTTGTGACATCTGGAATCATCAGTCGTTCAGATTCCGTTGTTGGCACATGAGTTGGCTCGTTGTATGTTTCGCTTGTACTTGCAAGTACATATCGACGAACTCCTGCATCAAGAGCTGCTTTTATAGTGTTTTGTGTTCCTTCAATACCGACTTCCAACACCATGTCTGGTTTTTCGTAGAAGTAACGAGTGCCATTGATATATGCTAGGTGCCACAAAACCTCGCAACCTTCTGTTGCACTGCGAACCGCTTCGTAATCACGCACGTCTCCATCTACAAGTTGAACGCTATCCCCGAATCGTTCTAGACGTGCTGGCTTACCTCGTGAGTGATCATCAAGGACGACAACTTCATGCCCCGCTTGCAAGAGTTCATTGCATAATTCGCAACCTAAAAATCCTGAACCGCCTGTGAGCAATACTTTCATTGATTTACCTTTTCTGAAACGAGTTGACCTGCTTGATAATAAATTTGGCCTAGTCCACCAACATTCCAGATATCAGCGATCCATGCGTCGGGATGTGTTTTCCCAAATTCTTTGAGCACATCGCCGTAACCAGTGTGATTCGTTGCAACGAATACACAATCAATTCCATCAAGAGCATCGTTAATTGCCCAATTTCTAATCGGTTCAGATGCAGATGGCTCTTGGATTGGATCTGATAAATGATGATCAGTCACACGAAGTTCCATGGGAAGTTGGCGGTGAATGTATCGGCAGAGCTTTGGAACGAGACTATCACGAATGTCATCTGTATCTTGCTTGAATGTGAATCCAAGAACTGCAACTTTTCTGTCGTGGATTTTTGTTCTTTGCATAAGTTGCTTGACGAGCATCGCAGGTGTAAATTCGTTCATCTTCCATGCAGAAACTAGCATATCGGGATATGGGCTCCACTCATTAATCATGCCGAAATCTTTTCTTAAACAAGTTCCAGCTGTGAATCCGGGCATTGCCAAATTGCAACGAGGGTAATCATGATTTGCAAGATGGCGAGTTTCGTAAATGTTTGCACCAAAATCGTCTGCAATGAGTGCAAATTGATTTGCAACAGCAAAGTTGATATATCTAGAAATGTTGTTGAATAATTTTACTAACTCAGCAGTAATGAAGTTTGTACGCATTATTTCGGGGGCTAATTTACCGAACAACTCAGCTGCTGATTCTCGACTTTCGTCATCCTCAGCACCACAAATTTGGGGGAGAGAACGGAGTTCAGCATAGGCGACGCCTTCAGCAATTCTCTCTGGGCAGAAACAGAGTTTGATGTCTTCACCGACCGTAAAGTTTGTATTTCGTTCAATCCACTTTTTCACATACGCAGTTGTGCCGGGAGCAACTGTGCTACGCAAAATAATTGTTTGGTCTTTTCTAAAGTAATCTTTAAGACCTTCAAGAACCCGTTGAATTTGCGATAAATCCGTTTCGATATGGTTATGCAAAGGAGTACCCACAGTAATAATGACCGCGGCACTTTTTGGAACAACTTCATCTGGCGATGGATGCAGCACCAATTTCTTGCTTGCTACAAGATCATCATAGCCCGGCTCATGGAAAGGCATTCTTCCATTATTTACCGCATCGCGAAGGTTTTCATCAAGGTCGACTCCAACTACATTTACGCCTTCCTCAGTAAGGGACAGGCCCAAAGGCAATCCAACTCGTCCGGTGCCAACTATACATACATCATATTCAAACATAGGGGTTTTCTTCTTCAATAAGTCTAAATGAAACGTAAAAGGGAATCATACCAATTGACTAATCATCTGTGAACATTCCTAGTAGATTCTCTTCATTCTGTGAAATTTATATTCATCGGCAATTTGACTAAAAATTCTAAATATACAAAAAACCCTGTGTTTTCCTGTGTTTTTCTATTCAAACTGCTTGTCGAAGGCTTCAATTCTCGGTACATTTCGTATTGAACGTGCCATTTGATTCGCCAGTGTTGGCGGGAGAGCACATGAACGAGTTGGACCAAAGAAAGGAATCGAATCCCATGGCCAAAAAGAAAACACGGAAAAAAACCGCAAAAACGACAGAGTGCAAACCACGCACAAAAACCCAAATCATCGCAGGCATTGCTGATGACACTGGACTTTCACGCAAAGAAGTTACTTCAGTATTTGACTCCATGTCTTGCATGATTAAGAAAGATCTTGGTCGAAAAGGACCTGGCGTATTTACCGTTCCCGGACTCATGAAAGTGAAAAAGAAAATCGTTCCACGACGTCCTGCTCGTAAAAACGTTTTCCTTCCATTACTCAATGAAACTCGCGATATACCTGCGAAACCAGCACGAAAAGCTGTCAAAGTTACACCTTTGAAAGCATTGAAAGAAATGGTCTAAAACCAAACCGAATTTAAACTAGACGACGCCCTGTTCCTACAGGGCGTCGTTTTTTTATACACTTCTTACATGGCATTACCACCAAACCGAAGTCACATTTCAACTGAACAACAAAACGCACTCACAAATGACTTGGATTTGAATGCAACGATTGATTGCGTTCGCCTACTTGCAACCGACCATGTAAAAGCCATTACAGCTGTACAAGAAGCGGCAAGTGAACTTTCTCTTTTTATTGATGCGTTGTATGACAAGGTTTCAGATGGTGGACGATTGATTTATATTGGATGTGGAACATCGGGAAGACTTGGCGTCCTTGATGCTGCAGAATGCCCACCAACATTTCAATCGAAGCCAAATCAAATCATTGGTCTTATCGCAGGCGGAGATAAATCTTTACGTATTTCTTCAGAGGCAAAGGAGGATGATTTCGAGGGAATCACTGAAGATTATCAGCACATCAATCTTTGTGAGAATGACGTTGTTCTTGGCATTGCTGCAGGTGGAACCACACCTTGGGTTCTTGGAGGTATAGAACAAGCGAAGAAGCAAGGTGCAGTAACGGGTTTTCTCACCTGTAGTGAGGTACCACAAACTGCTGACTATCATATCTATCTAGATACAGGCCCTGAGCCACTTACGGGGTCTACGAGGATGAAGGGTGGCACCGCAACTAAACTTGCATTAAATATCATTACAACGACACTATTCATTAAATTAGGAAAAGTGTACGGGAATACGATGGTTGACTTAAAAGCAACAAATGACAAACTCAAAGATAGAGCGATTCGGATTATCTCTTCAATCTGCAATGTAAATCGAACAGAAGCATCAGAGTTGCTTTGCTGTGCTGGCAACGATGTGAAGTCTGCAATCGTGATGTACTCTCTCTCTGTTGATATTGAATCTGCCAAGGAGAAACTTCAAGCTTCAGGTGGGAATCTACGAGCGATACTATAATCCCCCGTTATGCCACTACTCGTCACAGGAACTATAGGGATAGATACAGTCCACACACCAACCGCCAAAGTTGAAGCTGTTTCTGGTGGTTCATGCGCTTACTTTGCTGCTGCAGCTGCTTTCTATCACAATCCTGTCAGAGTCGTTGGTGCAGTTGGAGGCGATTGGCCAGAAGAACATGCTGCACTTTTAGAGTCAATCGACGGGCTTTGTTTAGAAGGACTTGAACGAAGGAAGAACTCAAAAACATTTGCATGGGGAGGACGTTATTTTGACAATATGAATCAGCGTGAAACTTTGTTCACTGAGCTTGGCGTTCTTGAAGAAGCACCACCCAAGGTACCAGATTCGTATGCAGACAGCCGATTAATATTCCTTGCAAATTCCCATCCTAGTGTTCAACTTGATTTACTTAGTAAGTTTCCCGATAGAAAACTCGCTGTTGCAGACACAATGGATTTATGGATTAATATTGCTCGTGATGAGTTGCTTGCTTTGTTTAAGGAAATCGATGGTGTCATCATAAACGATACTGAAGCAGAGCAACTGACTGAAATTTCTAATTCAGTTTCTGCAGCAAGGGCAATTATGAAGATGGGGCCGAGTTTTGTCATTGTGAAAAAAGGTGAACACGGCGCAGTGCTTGTCCATAACGACGGCATTGCTGTGGTTCCTGCATTCCCACTTGAGTTAGAGGGAGTTGTGGATCCAACTGGTGCTGGCGATAGTTTTGCTGGTGGATTCATGGGCCATATCGCAGCATCAGGCGAGTGCACGTTTTCTACAATGCAATCCGCAATGGCATGGGGAACTGTGACTGCAAGTTACACCTTACAATCATTCGGGCTCGATGGGCTGGTCGACACAACTCCTGATTTGTTGCAAAATCGAATGCAAGAATTCAAAAAGATCGCTGCAATTACATTCTAAATTCAATATTACTTAATCTAAAACGCACTTTCTTTAGAATTATGAAGGATAAATCTATTTGTTGATATGATTATCCAAATGACTTGTTTATAGTACGGAAAGGAATCGAATAAAAATGTTATCAAGAACAGCCGAATACGCTCTACGCATAATGATTTATCTCACTGAGCACAAAGACGACTCAGCAACCGCTATAGACATCGCAAAAGCAACACTTGTCCCTCCCGGCTACACCGTGAAGGTGTTGCAACAGCTAGGTCGTGCTGGTTTGTCCAAAGGGCAACGTGGCCGTAACGGCGGCTTTACTCTTGCATGCGATCCTTTTCAAGTCACTCTGTTAGAAGTTGTAAATGCAATCGACCCACTAGAACGAATTACAACTTGCCCGCTTGGCAGGTCAGATCACCAACACACACTTTGCCCGCTACACAAACAGATTGACCATGCAATTGGAGAGTTGGTACAGAATCTTTCGAGCATGTCACTCCAGAATGTCATTGAGGATTGCGATGGATCTTCTCTTTGCCAAGATAGTGTTGCAGGAAAAGCAGCCCTCACAATTTCTTCCCAGTAATACAAAAAATACACCCGATTATCTGAGCAATCGTTAGGTAATACTTAACTTAAATCCGAATGGATAAATTCTGTTCGAACATCTTCAACATTCCACGCACCAAATAGCAATTGAAAATCATCATCACTTATTCCACTGAACTTCAACCTTCTACGTGAAATAGGTCCTACAAGCATACAATCTATCTCTGATGAAGCGGGTCTGAATCCTGTTCTACGTATCAAAAACAAATCTCGGTCTGCTCGAAAAATTTCGTTCTTCATCTTCACCCAACCAGGACCTACTACAATCGGAAGACTAAACACTCTTCGTCTACCTATTTCCCTCAATATTGGCGGCAATTTCCTGCTCCGATGAACAAGGGGAAGTCCTAATATAAGTTGTAGCATGTTCAACACACAGACAAGAAACACAATCCAAAAAACAGCCATCGAAGGAAATGTAAACCCAACACTCGAAAACATCCACCAGATAACTAACAAGTTAATGGACACTCCGACTATACATCCAAACAAACTTCCGGGCTTAGAAGTTTTTATACTTTCTGGTTCTATCAGTCCATCAGGAATTGTAACTGCACTTAATTGTTTTTCAAGAGATTGGTCTGCAATGGTACGAGGTAACTCGAGTTCGTTTCTTCTCCAATTTCTAACACCTCCCCCCCCATTTCGAAGAAGCCATCGGATTTTGAGTTTCTTTAGAGTTTGTGTTCGTTCATCTGAGACAGTCCCAAATGGCAACAATCGCTTTCTAAGTACGGAATCAATTATTCCAATACATACCGGAGAAAGAAGGAGCAAAATTAAGACATAGAACTGAAACGATTCAAAGATTGCATAAAACGTATAGAAAATTACTGCAATTAAGTAAATAAATGCAAGAATAATCGCCAATCGTCCTGGGCGATACAAATTCAGATATTGAATATTTGATCTACTCATCTAACATTTCAAGCACTTTTTTGACACGCAGTTTTGTGTTCTTCTGATGATGTGCTTTCTGTAATTGAGGATGTCCAGCCAAGTCCAATCGACAAACCAAGGATAACACCTGCAGCGTATTCCAGTGGCATTGGAAATAGAAGTGGAGACATAGTTCGTTGTGTAAATGCTATAACTGTTGGCTCGCTTATCGTCAGCCCGATGACATATCCTAGCCCCCCAAATGCAATAGGAAAGCAAAATAATAAAAGTGGCTGCATTGATTGCAAGACTTGTCTTGCCAAGATCCCAATTAATATTCCACCAAGAGCTGCCGCTCCAATCACCTGCCCTTTCGATGGAGAATTTGCAATAAGCCAAACAATAGGCAGGACAACTAGCGAAATTAACATCGCTTTCCCAACAAGAACTGCTGTTTTTTCATCGCCCTCTGATTTCTGGATGCATTTGAGGGGTCCTCCGATTCCAAAAACAACGAGCGTTCCAAGCAAGACAATTACACTCAGAAATGCAATTTCAAGAATCAGCAACGTGTAGTTGCCTTCATTTATCACAAATTCTTCAACACCTTTAACCTTTAAGGCCATTGCGAATAGCGAAAATCCTAAAATGAACATTCCAACTGTCGAGGAAGTCATTTTTGCAATAAAGCCACCTACGATTGATGCAATCCCTACTGTGATGAGAACCGCAACTACAGATGAAACTGGGGAGATTGTCTGCAGGATTGTTGGTCCTAAAGCCCCGCGGACTGAAATGAGGGATGACGCTTGCCAATTCCCAATTAGACCAACCAGCCCAACAGCAAAAACGACTACAAATGTTCGGATCCATGCCTCCATTGCCACATAATACTCGGTGTCTGACACCTGGGTCAGACACCAGGTATCAGACACCAATGTAAGATGTGGGGTATGGAACATGACACAGTAGTCTTAGATGGCGGTCCACTCTCAGGGCCACAAATCGTAAAAGTTGCCCGAAAGGGTATACCTGTCGAGATAAGTCCCCTTGCGGTTGAACTTATGGAAACAGCAAGAGGAATTGTCGAGCAAAAAGTATCATCAGATGATGCAATTTATGGAATAAACACAGGATTTGGTGCACTTTCGACAACTCGTATTCCAGATGAAAAACTAATTCAATTACAAATGAACTTACTTCGCTCACATGCCGCAGGAGTTGGGGAGCCACTTGAGGAAGAAATTGTGCGAGGCATGATGGTATTACTTGCAGCGAGTTTATGCCGAGGGCACAGTGGAGCTCGCCCAGAGGTTTCACAATGTATCGTTGACATGCTAAACGCTGGTGTGACTCCAGTCATCCCTTCACGTGGATCAGTTGGGGCCTCTGGAGACCTTGCTCCTCTTGCTCACCTTGCATTGGTACTGTGTGGAGAGGGTACTGCAACTCTAGGCGAAGCAACAATGCCGGGCAAAGCAGCAATGGCTGCTGCAGGAATTGAACCGATTGTTCCTGTAGAAAAGGAGGGGCTAGCTCTCATCAATGGAACTCACTTAATGGCATCAATTGCGGCACTCGCTCTTGCCGATATTGCTGTTCTTTGTGAAGTTGCTGTCATTGCAACAGCGATGTCTATCGATGCTGCAAAAGCCACAGATACGTTTCTTGATCAGAGAATACATGCTGCGCGAATTCAAAGCGGTCAGCAAACTGTAGCAAGTACACTACGAGCACACTTAAAAGAATCAACCATAAAAACTTCACATCAAGAAGATGACCACAGAGTTCAAGACCCTTACAGTTTCAGATGTTCTCCTCAAGTTCTTGGAGCAGCAATCGAGGCAATTGCTCGAGTGACCGGCGTCGTCTCGGCAGAACTTGGCGCTGTTACAGACAATCCCCTCATCTTCCCTAAAGAAAATGAAATTATTTCTGGTGGCAATTTCCATGGTATGCCACTTGCGATTGCTATGGACGAACTTAGAATTGCCCTCTGTCACATCGCGGGAATTTCAGAGAGAAGAATCGAATGGTTACTTTCCGCAAGAGATACGTATAACGATTTGCCTCCATTCTTAGCGAAAGATACTGGATTCGAGAGTGGCCACATGGTAACCCAATATACTGCTGCAGCATGTTGCGCCGAACTTAGGACTTTATCAATGCCTGCAAGCGTTTCAAATATTACAACATCCGCTGGGGTTGAAGATTACAACTCGATGGGAGCAACAGCTGGACTTTTACTCCGTCAATCTGTCAATCTCTGCAGAAGTGTTATTGCGATTGAATTGCTTATCGGCTGTGATGCACTCGATCATCATAGACCGCTTCGCAGTGGAGATTCGGTTGAATCGATGTATGACAAAGTCAGAAGCGTTGTCTCAGAACGACATACCGATTGCTCACCCGCAGACGACATTGCTTCAATTGAATTGCTACTTAATTAAGGAATTAGTTAGGGAGTGACTGGGCAGTCTACTTCGTTGCATGTTGTGTTATCACCAAAGTATGTGCCATTGGAAACGATACAGGCAATCTCGTTCCAATCTTCACACATAAATTGATTTAAACAACACGCACCTGTCGTGTCAGTATCAATTCCCTCAGGACAATTTCCCCATGCAGCAATCAAGATTAGCAAGTCTTGAATGTTCACTTCCATATCAACATTCAAATCTTCTATCACAGGGTCGCCATGTGGAATCGTATTTTCTCCCCATGCTGCTACTAGTTGTAACAAATCGTGAATCGCCACTTTTCCATCTTCTGTGAAATCCGCGATGCATTGACAATCATCTGGAATCCAATCTTCATTAAGATCAACTTCGCAACCATCAAGAAGCCCGTCTTCATCACAATCAGTTAGGACGTCCCAATCGCAATCATCAGGAACTTCATTTTCGTTGCAATCAGTTGAAATTCCCTCAGCAATTTCATACTCATCTGGCAAACCATTTACGTTGCAATCAGATTGGCATTCATCAGGAACACTATTTGAATCTACATCCATTGAGAATCCAGTAGAAATATCACAATCATCTGGCACGCCATTCACATTACAATCTGGGAGCTCACAAATGTCTTCGATTCCATTGCCATTGCAATCAAATCCTTCGCAAGTGCCTTGCATCAATACGCTCGCACCACGCTCCGCATTATTCACATTTCCCGTCACAACATCGAGATTGCCATCAGCGTTTACATCTGCAAACTTGACTTCTGCAGGGCCACCTGTAATCGTCAATGCCTGCGAGGTTGGAAACAACCCCTTACCTTCATTGAAATAAAGCAATTGCTGACCCGAACCAACATGAGTCACAATGAGATCAAGGTCACCATCTAAATCGATATCGCCTATATCAATAGAATGCGGTGTGTCATTCGTCTGCCTTGTAGCAACTAGCGTAAAAGATGCGGCTCCATCATTATGAAATATCCACATGCTGTTTTCTGATTTGTTGACAACAGAAAAATCCACATCACCATCACTATCGAAGTCACCAACGACAAGATATCGTGGTTGCCCTGTCAACTGAATAGGAACTTCGTCTGCCCATTGTCTTTTTCCAAGCCCCATAATCACAGAGATTGAACTTGACCAATAATTTGCGATTAACACATCTTTAATTCCATCACCATCTAGATCAGCAGATGCTCCACATCTTGGTTGCTTACCAATCATTGTCGAAGTACCAACAAAAAACGTGCCGTCTCCATTATTTATTAGAGGGGTAAACTTCGCGGGGTTCTGGCTCGGTGGATCAGCTTCTTCATCCCAATGCGCCACCAAAATATCAAGATGCCCATCGCTATCAATGTCATCAACCCATGAGAAAGCAGGCGTTTCAAGTGCAAATTGCTCATGGATTGCAAAAAACCCATTGCCATCATTTACTAATACAGTTTCAGTCATTCCTGTGTAATCTGGTGTGCACAAATCAATATCGCCATCACCATCGAAATCTCCGCCATGGACATACCGTGGGTTCACTCCTGTTGGGAAATTAACAGCCGTTGGGAAGATTCCGTTTCCAGCATTAAACAAAACTGTCACATCACCGGTTCCTCGATTTGCGGTTACAAGATCGATATCTCCATCACCATCGAAATCACCTGCAAGAATACCAGTTGTATATAAGCCAGTAGGATATTGACGCAACGTTTCAAATGGAACGTTGGCATAGCAAACAGCGTTCATCACTGCAATGATGCAAACTGGAACAAACATATTCGACATCTAATGAAAGTATGCCCTTTCTATTGAATTAGGCAACAACTTTCTTTGTAAAAAACCTACGAACAACCGCAAGAATCGCCACAACAAGGCGATTGGCTCTTAAATAGGCCTAGCGTGCCACCTGATGGGTCAGTAATTACAGCAAATCTTCCAATATTCGAGATGTCTTGTGGTTCTGCACAAAGTTGTGCACCGAGTTCGGTTGCTTTTGAGGCAACGGTATCAACATCATCAACTGCAACATATGCAATCCAACTTGGTTTTCCTTCCCAGTGCATCTTCATCATGCCGCCTACATATTCTTCACCAGACTGGAAAAGAGTATATGGACAATCACCTTCAGGTCCTTCTACTGCAGTCCAACCAAAAACATCTGAGTAGAACGATTGCGATTTGCTAGTGTCATCCGTGCAAAGTTCATTCCAACAAAATGCGCCTGTGCCAAAAGCATTCATACCATCTCCGCCTTTGTAGAGTGAGATGACAGCACCCGTAGGGTCTGTTAAGACAGCCATTCTTCCGCCCTCTCCTGCATCCATCGGTTCGCAACATATTGAACCACCTGCGTCTGAAACTTTCTCTGCAGTTCCATCAACATCTTCTACATAAATATATGCACCCCAATGTGTAGGGGCATCTTCAGGCCACTTGTCATCCATTTCGATCATTCCTGCAATCGGATGTTCTCCCATCGAAAACACTGTATACCCCTCTGTACAGTCTGCTAGTTCTGCTGTCCAACCAAAAAGTGCACAGTAGAAAGCTGAAACTGCATCTGTGTTTCTGGTCGCGATTTCGTTCCAAGCAAATGAGTTTGCTGATACTGGATTCATTGTCATTTCTGTTTGTGTTGTCATGGCGTTACTCCTTATTCTCTTGCCATTTTTATTGTACATCCTTGGCAAAGATGCCACGTTGCGGATACCATCACGAAATGGAAACTCCTCCTATTACAACTTCAAATCGTGTTATTACTGCTCCTAGGGGCACAAAATTAACCTGTAAAACGTGGCAGGCGGAAGCCGCAATGCGGATGTTAATGAACAACCTTGACCCAGAAGTCGCAGAACGACCTGAGGATCTTGTTGTCTATGGTGGACGAGGAAAAGCAGCAAGGAATTGGGAGTGCTTTGATTCAATTGTAAACTCTTTACAATCACTACAGCCAGATGAAACATTGCTCGTTCAATCTGGCAAACCAATTGGCATTGCTACAACTACTGAAGATTCTCCAAGGGTTATCATCGCAAACAGTAATCTAGTCCCATACTGGGCAACCCAAGATGTATTCGATGACTTAGAGAGTCGAGATTTAATGATGTATGGACAGATGACTGCGGGCTCATGGATTTACATTGGAACACAAGGGATCTTGCAGGGAACATACGAAACATTTGCGGAATGCGCTCGACAACATTTCGGCGGTACACTAAAAGGCACGCTTTCTGTTACAGGGGGCTGCGGAGGAATGGGAGGCGCACAACCACTCTCTGTCACTATGAATGACGGCACATGCTTAATTGCTGATGTATGTATAGAGCGATTAGAGAAGCGAGTTCAAGATCGATATCTAGATGAAATTATTGAAGACATCGATGATGCAATTAAGCGCAGTGTTACCGCGAAAGAAAATTGTGAAGCAGTCTCGATTGGATACCACGGAAATATTGTCGATTTACTCGAAAAACTTCAAGAACAAAACATCATTCCTGACACTCTTACTGATCAAACATCGGCACATGATGCCCTCGTCGGCTACTACCCCAACGGCATTTCTCGCAGTGATGCAGATGCTCTTCGAGAATCGAACCCCGATGACTACATTCAAAAATCCACAACTACAATGGCACAACATGTCAAACTCATGTTGTGGTTTATGAACAAGGGTTCAATAACATTTGATTACGGAAATAATTTACGCCAACGTGCATTTGAAGCAGGCGTTGAGAATGCTTTTGACTTTCCGGGTTTCGTTCCAGCTTACATTCGTCCTCAATTTTGCAGGGGTCGAGGACCATTTCGATGGTGCGCTTTATCGGGAGACCCTGAAGACATTAAAAAAACTGATGAGATTTTGTTACAGCTATTCCCAAAAGACGACGCTCTGAAACGGTGGCTTACAATGGCCCAAGAACGAGTTGCATTCCAAGGACTTCCAAGTAGAATCTGTTGGCTTGGTTTAGGCGAGCGTGATAAGGCGGGTCTTGCATTTAACGAGCTTGTGCGAAACGGCGATGTTTCTGCACCAATTGTTATTGGTCGAGATCATCTTGATTGTGGATCTGTTGCTAGTCCTAATAGAGAAACTGAGGGGATGTTAGATGGAACAGATGCCGTGAGCGATTGGCCACTTCTGAACTTTGCATTAAATATTGCAAGTGGTGCAAGTTGGGTTAGTTTTCATCATGGTGGAGGTGTTGGAATTGGATATTCTCAACATGCTGGGCAAGTGGTTGTGGCTGATGGCACTGACTCTGCTGCAGCAAGATTGAAAAGGGTGCTTACAAACGATCCAATGACTGGAATTTTTAGGCATGTTGACGCTGGTTATTCTGAAGCGATAGAGTGCGCGAACGAGCAACGTGTAAATATCCCGCTCAAGGCGACCCCTCGTGACTGATTTTCTAATTATCAACGCAAAAATTCTAACCCTCGCGGGGAGTGCAGCTCCCCGTAGGGATGAAGAAATGAACGATTTGGGGATTATGGATCTTGGCCACGTACTCGTTCGCAAAGGACTCATTGAACATGTTGGCGAAGGCATTCCAGATGAAAACCTGATTGGAGATCAAGAAGAAATTCCAATCGTCGATGCTGGCGGGCGGATTTTGATGCCAACATTTGTAGATTGCCACACCCATACTTGTTGGGCGGGGAGCCGCTTGGATGAGTTTGAGTTAGGACTTCGCGGTGTTCCATATCTTGAAATTCTTGAACAAGGTGGTGGCATTATGTCCACAGTTCGCGCTGTCCGTGAATCTTCACAAGACGAGTTAAGCGCGGAACTTCTTGGTCGCCTTGGATTAATGGCATCACTGGGAACAACAACACTTGAAGTTAAAAGTGGGTACGGACTTACAACCAAAGACGAGTTAAAAATGCTTCGTGCTATACACGATGCTTCACAAGATGTCGCTCAGTCGATTGTCGGAACGTTTCTTGGCGCACATGCTATTGATTCCGAACAAGCCAATTTCGCTGAACTTGTCATCAATGAAACTCTTCCAGCGATTGCGCAGGAGTTTCCCGGCATTACATGTGATTGCTATTGTGAAGTTGGAGCATGGTCTGTGAAAGAGACTACCTCTCTTTTTGAAAAAGCAATCGAACTAGATTGTCCTATTCGTGCACATGTTGATCAATTTAATCCTCTTGGAATGTTGAGTATAGCTGTCGACATGGGCGCAATTAGTGTTGATCACCTTGAACAATCTACGAACGAAGAATTGAAACATCTTGCAGCAAGTAATACCATTGGTGTTCTGTTGCCAGCAGCGGGATTCTGTTTGAATGACGCATATGCACGTGGAAGAGATATTATAGATTTGGGGTGTGCTGTTGCAATCGCAACAAATTACAACCCCGGTTCTGCTCCTTGTCCGTCGATACCTTTTACCATTTCACTTGCGTGCCGTCGTCTGGGCTTGACTGTTGCTGAAGCAATCACTGCATCTACTTTTAATGCTGCATGTGTGCTTGGATTACAAAAACAAATTGGAAGCATTGAAACTGGTAAACAAGCAGACTTACAACTTCTTGACAGTTATGATGAACGTGAATTAGCGTGGCACATTTCTGCTGGCAGCCCTCTTCTCGTTGCTATTAAAGGAGAAATTGTTCATCTATTAACTGATGGAGATACGGAGGTTGAGGAAGATTCATGAATACTGTTCCTTTGATTACTGGTAAAGATATTGAAGCGGCGAGAACTGCCGCCCAACATGTTGTCGACATTCACCGTGCATTAACAGATTATTTACAAGCGGGCCAAACACTTCCAGAAATTGACTCATTTGTTGCAAATTCGTTGCGATCTCTACATTGCAAGAGTGCGTTTCTAAAATATAAAATTCCAGGTCAGGCTCCCTTTCCAAGTCATTCTTGCCTATCAGTAAACGATTGTGTTGTTCATGGAACCCACATTATGTCACAAGCACCCTTAGAACCGGGTGATTTAATTTCTATCGATATTGGTGTGATACATAAGGGTTGGGTTGGAGATGCAGCGTGGACTTGGGCGATTGAATTTGCAAGTGACGAGAATTTGCGACTCATGCAAGCAGGAAAAGATTCTTTAGCTGCTGGAGTTGCTGAAATGCAACCCGATAAACCACTTATGAATTTTGCGAAAGCAGTCCAAGATGTTGCTCAAGATAAATTTGGTTTTCATTTAGTTCGTGGTCTCGGTGGTCATGGATATGGCAAAACACTACATTCACCCCCCTTCATTTCAAATGTAGTTCCATCTCACCCTACAGAATGGCCAGATGCATGGAGGACGTTTGAAGTAGGCATGCTTCTAGCGGTTGAGCCAATGCTTTCCGTTGGCACGGGACAAATTGAAACAATAAAGGGCCAATGGCCAATCTATTCTGCTGACCATTCGATGAGCGTACACTACGAGGCTGATGTGTTGATTACTGAAGACGGGCCTATCGATCTTACAGAGGGGTTACAACAACTACCAAATATCGTCGGAGCGTAACAATGACAATAATTCCTATTCTCACAGTTTGCCTGTTAAACATTACAACAGATTTCGAGTATCCCGAATCGTTCCGAACTGATTTTTCTGAAACTATTCACGGCATCGAAGTGCAAGACCCCTATCGCTGGCTAGAGGAAGATGTCAGGGTAAGCGCAAAAGTTAGAACATGGGTTACTGCAGAAAATACTCTTACAAGATCTTATCTAGATTCAATTAAGATTCTTCCTTCAATTAGGGAAGAACTCCTCAAAGCGTGGAATTATCCAAAACAAAGCCAACCCTTTCATAGAGGAGAAAAGTGGTTTCAATCTAGAAACTCTGGCTTGCAGAACCACAGCGTCATTTACACCGGAACATCACCAACATCAATTAACGAGGTGTTACTAGACCCAAACACTTTCTCAGAAGACGGCACTCGAGCACTCTCGACATACAGCCCAAGTCCCGAAGGAACATATCTCACATGGGGCATCTCAAACGCTGGTTCTGATTGGGCTATTTGGTACACCAAAAATTTAAACACCGGTGAACATCTTTCTGACGTTTTGAATGACATCAAAAATGATTCTCCCGCATGGCTTCCAGATGAAAGTGGATTTTATTACTCAAGGTATCCACACTCAGACAGCGAGGGGCATGTCGAAACAACAGACAATCCAGAATTATGGTTCCACAAAATTGGAACAGACCAATCTGAAGACAAACTCGTGTGGGCTGATCCAGTAAACCCCCATAGATATTATGGAGCATCTGTAACCAAAGATGGAGGATGGCTTGTTGTATCTGTTTCAGAAGGGACGTCATCAAACAATGCATTACTTATTAAAGGTCCTCAAGAAGATTTCCTTCGCTGGCTAGTTCCTACTTTTGACGCCTCAATTTCACTCATCGGTGGAATTGGTGACAAACTCTGGTTTGTAACTGACAGGAACGCACCAAAAGGCAAAATTATTTCAGTAAATCTGAGTGAAGAAACACCTACATGGACTGAAATTATTCCTCAGCAAAGTGATATTCTTCGTGGTGCAGATGTTGTTGGCGGCAAAATTACTACAACATGGCTTGAAGACGCATCAACAAAAGCAAGCGTTTATTCCCTTCAAGGAGCAAAATTGTACACCATTACAATGCCGGGAATTGGAACTGCGTATGGTTTCAGTGGGCAAAATGAAGATGAAACAGTGTACTGGTCATTTTCAAGTTACAACCAACCACCAACGATATTTTCCCTCCAGTTAGAAACTGGCAAAACAGAATTGTTTTCAAAAACTTTGTTTCCTATCGATCTATCAGAAGTAGTTGTCCAACGATCGTTTGTAACGAGCACTGATGGCAAAGAAATTCCTCTCTTTCTTGTGTCACATCAGGACACCAAACTCGACGGGAATAACCCAGTCCTTCTATATGGGTACGGTGGATTTGATATTCCAATACTCCCCTACTTCTCTCCATCAAGAGCAACTTGGATTAACATGGGTGGCATCTATGCAGTTGCCTGCATTCGAGGGGGGAGTGAATATGGTCGAGACTGGCATGAGGGCGGCATGTTATTCAACAAACAACAATGTTTTGATGATTTCATCGCATGTAGTGAATGGCTCATTGAAAATAAATGGACAACCACTGCCAAACTTGGAATACAAGGGGGAAGTAACGGAGGATTGCTTGTTGGTGCATGTATGACACAGAGACCAGAACTGTTTGGAGCTTGTCTACCTGCGGTTGGCGTACTCGACATGATTCGCTTTCCTCTGTTTACTGTTGGTTGGGGATGGACTAGCGATTATGGTTCCCCAGATGATCCTGAGATGTGCAAATACCTGCTTGGTTACTCTCCATATCACAATGTAAAAACAGGAACGTGTTACCCACCCACTATGGTGACAACTGGTGATACTGATGATCGAGTTGTGCCATCTCATAGTTTCAAGTTTGCCGCTCAGTTGCAATACGTTCAGCAATGCAACAATCCAGTGTTAATTCGCATTGAAACTCGAGCAGGTCATGGTGCAGGAAAGCCAACGATGCTACGCATCGAAGAAGCCGCTGATGTTTATGCATTTCTCTACAAGAATCTTGGTATGGAATAAGAAACACTTCAACAAAAGCCCATCGGCTAAAAGAGTACAATACTCTTTGTAATG
>CAZRPZ010000016.1:0-37704 GCA_964602215.1 uncultured Isosphaeraceae bacterium
AAAGCTAGCACTAGTAAGCGTCAGTGTAGCGACGCCGAGAAGGTAAAGGTGACTCATAGTCAACTCTCCTGTGTATTTCGAACGCATCGGCCGACACCCGTGGCGTCGCGTCCTAACCATCCATCCGTCCGCATCATTCCAGCCAACACGGCTGGAACGGACGATTGTTCCCTATCGGTCTACCTAGACCGAAAAGTTGAAGGCGGGATAATAACCATTTCTGAGACTTTGGCTAGACCCACCACGTAAAACATGAAAAAAAAGAGCACGTCCGTATAAAAAATATACGTAATCACTTGTTATTAAAGAGGTTACGCACATTGGGCAATTCCCACTTTTTCACCGTCCGATAACTGTTTATTGGACGATTCATCAATTGCGTTATTCTCGATGAAGCCCTCTAAATCACCAATAGAAGCCACTCCGATGCACCCAGTATCCCCCGATACATGTTGCGTTATCGGAACCAATATCTTTTTATATCCTCGCCTGCTCGCTTGGGCAATTCGTTGTTCAATTTGAGGGACGCAACGAACCTCACCGCCCAACCCAACTTCGCCAATCGCACAAACGTCAGAAGGCAACGCAAGCCCGTGATACGCCCCAATAATAGCGACACATAGTGCCAAATCCACTGCCGGTTCTGTTAGTTTTAAGCCACCAACCGTGCTTGTATAAATATCTTGGGCACTCACATCAAGGTGAGCATGCTGCTCGATGACCGCTGTCAACATCGTGAGGCGGCTTCCATCAAGCCCGTTCGCTCTTCGACGTGCTTGCCCGTACGTTCCTTGTGCGACTAACGCTTGTACCTCTATTAATAGACATCGCGATCCATGCAGCGCGGGGCACACGACTGCTCCTGCCCTTGGAGGTGCCTCTGGATCTAAAAAAGCCGCCGCATCATCAACTTGAACGAGACCATGCTCACCCATTTCAAATAAACCGATCTCTAAGGTCGTCCCAAAACGATTCTTCACTCCCCGAAGACCACGCAAGGCATAATGCCGATCCCCTTCAAAGTTCAAAACAACATCAACAAGATGCTCAAGGACTCGTGGGCCAGCAAGATTCCCGTCCTTTGTGACATGCCCAACAATCATCACCGCCATGTCGAGTTGTCTTGCAAGATAGACAAGTTCTAAACAACACCTTCGTATTTGGGTCACGCTTCCGGGAGTTGAGTCCAGATCACTGCGGTAGACCATCTGAATTGAGTCCACGATGAGTAATTTAGGCTTCAATTGGAGTACCTGCTCTGTGATTCGCTGTAAATCAGTATCAGAAAGCACATACACGTTTGACAAATCATCAACTCCCATGCCTTCAAGCACCCTCTCTGCTCGCAATTTACATTGATACGCCGATTCTTCACTTGTGACGTACAACACACGCTCACCAACACCGATTGCTGCTTGCATCATGAGTGTCGACTTCCCAATTCCAGGGTCACCACCAACAAGAACAACACTCCCCACAACTAACCCCTTTCCAAGTACGCGGTCGAGTTCGCCGAGCCCAGTACTCATTCGCCCAATCGATGGCGTTTTGACATCGAGCAATTGAACCGCTTCTTTGTCGCCACCAAACTCATCAACAGTTGCTGCAAACGTCGCGGCTGCATGTTTCGCTTTTGGATTCACTTCTTGCTTTTTAGCAACAAGCGTATCCCACTCCCCGCACTGTGAGCACTTCCCCATCCACGTCGGTGATGTTGCCTTGCACGAAGAACACGTATACATTGAGCGTTGTTTTGTCACGGGCGGGGAGTGTACAAGACGTTTATGACGACACCGTGTCAGGTGGAGGAAAATTTTTATTTTCCCGCGGGTAATTCCATTAGCGAGAACGCCAAGCCCAGCGACTCCACCCCAGAATGGATTTGCGTTTTTGTTTCCTTGTGAGCGAATGGAATTGTCCATCTTTCCCAAACGCCGTCTCTTTTCGCCATGCAAGATAACTTCCCCTGCCTGTTTTACATCTACAACGAATAACTAAGGAGACCAAGACCCAGAAGCCGCCTAGGGTGGTGGTTAAACGGCTCATGATGTAGAAGATGGCCCACTGAATCGACTTCCAAGAAGTTCAATTCGTTTGTTGGTATCGTTCGTTGGTAGAAATGGTCGCATGATGAGCATAATAAAAAGTGCAAGAATGGAACCCGTCCACAGATATGGCATCCAACCTAAGTACATATATATAGATACGATGAGTACCAACAGTAATGATGTAGGAATCATCCCTTCCCATGCAAGCCGCATGAGTTGGTCAAAGCGAAATCGTGGCAACGTCCAACGAACCAACATTGCCAAAAAGACGAGCAAGACTACTTTGGCGAGAACAATTCCAAATTGCAGGGCAATCATCAAGAATCCACCTGAAGCAGGAAGGTCCCAGCCAGTCACAGGATTCAATGACCACCCGCCTAGAAAGAGCGTTGTAAAGAACGCCCCACCCACAAAGAGGTGAATGTACTCGCCCATAAAGAAGAGTGCCCACCGCATTGAAGAATACTCCGTATGCCAGCCACCAACGAGTTCCTGTTCGGCTTCAGCGAGATCAAATGGAGCTCTATTCGCCTCCGCAAGCAAGCAGACGTAGAAAAGAATCGCGACAAGTGGCTGTTGCACAACGTTCCATTGCCCTGTGAGTTGCTGCGAAACTATCTCGCTTGGCAACAAGGTTCCTGCAGCTAAGACAACACAAAGTAATGCAAGACCCATAGGAATTTCGTAACTAATGATTTGAGCTCCCGCGCGGAGTCCACCAAGGAATGAATATTTATTATTCGATGCCCATCCACCAAGTGAAACGCCGTACACCCCAAGAGATGCTGTCGCAACGATGTAAATGACACCAATATTGATGTCCGCACCCATCACCGCAACAGTTTCACCACCAGAAAGTTCAAGACCTCCAGCCCATGGAATGACGAGAAATCCAATCATTGCCGGAATCACCGTCAACGCGGGTGCGAGGGTAAACAATCCTTTGTCTACACCCTTTGGCATAAAATCTTCTTTCACAAACAATTTGATGCCATCTGCAATTGGTTGCAATAACCCAAACTTTCCGACTCGGTCGGGTCCAATTCTATCTTGGACCCACGCACACACTTTTCGCTCGAGCAGAATGAAGTACGCTGCGAGCCCAAGTGCAAGATGCAAAATCACCAATATCACAACAACAGAAGTTAAAAGTTGAGGCGTGATAAAGGTTGGTACCCAGTGAGGCATAGAGGGGAATTATAGCGTAGGAGTGACAGTCACCTTTGCCGGAAAGTAATCCTGAAGCGCAGCAACGTGCCACGTTCCCCCGCGAAGCGCTTCAATTGCAGCAACTGCTGCACGTGCGCCAGTAATCGTTGTAATCATTGGAACCCTTGCACCCACCGCCATCGCGCGAATCTGACCTTCGTCAGTTTGCGCTCCCGTACTTGTTGGAGTGTTAATAATCAAATCAATTTCTCTATTGGCAATTTTATCGAGGATGTTGGGTCTTGCACCTTCTGAAATTTTTCGGATGAGTTCAGTATCCACACTATGGGAGAGAAGCAGGTCTCTGGTGCCTTTCGTAGTGAACACTGTGAAACCCATCGAAACGAGAGATCGGGCAACTTCAACTGCATGCACCTTGTCACTCTCGCGAATCGAGAGAAAAACTTGTCCAGAAGTCGGTAGGGCTCTGGTTACTGCCATCTTTGCTTTTGCAAGTGCAACGGGAAGTGAACGATCCATTCCCATTACTTCGCCGGTTGAACGCATTTCTGGACCAAGAACAACATCCACTCCCGGAAACTTTTCAAACGGAAAGGCGGGTTCTTTTACGGCAAAGAAGCCAGTGTCTGGAATTTCCTGTACCCCAAGTTCTTCTAATGAACTGCCCATCATCACTTTCGCAGCAATCCGTGACCAAGGTGTTCCTTTTGCTTTTGCAACAAAAGGAACAGTTCTTGATGCACGTGGATTCACTTCGATGACGAATACCGCTTCGTCTTTTACAGCGAACTGAACGTTCATTAGCCCTCGTACTTTTAGTCGCTCTGCCATCGCGCACGCTTGCTCGAGTAGTGTATTCACGATTGACTTAGGCAACGAGTACGGTGGCAAAACACAACTGCTATCGCCACTATGTATTCCCGCCTGTTCAATGTGTTCCATCACACCACAAACTATTGCTTGGGGTACATCTTGTGAAATCTCGACTTGTTTTGAGCACGTTGCTTCATGAGGCATAAAGTCCGCTACAACGTCGATATCAATTTCAATTGCTTCTGAAAGAAATCGATCAATTAATATCGAAGCGTTCTCAAGTTCAGAAACATCAACCGCTGATTGCATATAGAACCGAAGAGCCGCTTCATCGCTGCAAATTTCCATCCCGCGTCCACCCAACACATAACTAGGTCGAACAAGAACTGGGTACCCAATCTGCTCTGCAGTCACTACTGCTTCATCAAGCGAATATGCAATGCCGTTCTCGGGTTGTTTCAATTGAAGTTCATCGAGCATTGCTTTAAAGCGATCTCGATCTTCTGCCAAATCAATGGCTTCCAAGCCAGTACCAATAATCGGAACTCCTGCAGCAGCAAGTCCGTGCGCTAAATTTAATGGAGTTTGCCCTCCAAACTGCACAATCACACCAACAACGTTACCCTTTCTTTCTGAAACATCTTGCCCACCGCCATTGAGTCGTTCCAAAATATTCAGGGTGTCCTCCAAGGTCAATGGTTCAAAGAACAACAAATCACTTGTATCGAAATCAGTACTCACAGTTTCAGGATTTGAGTTCACCATCACGGATTCAAAACCCATGTCTCGCGCACCGAACGATGCTTGGCAGCAACAATAATCAAATTCAATCCCTTGACCAATTCGGTTTGGACCACCACCGAGAATGACTATTTTTTCTTGGTCGCTTACCCGTACTTCGTCATCATAAATTTCTTTACCATCACGAATAATTGGTTCTTCGTATGTGGAATAATAGTAGGGTGTAATCGCTTCAAACTCCGCAGCACAAGTATCAACAAGTTTGTAGACGGGTTCAACACCTAGTTCTTTGCGAAACTTTCTGACTTGCAAAATCGTTTCAGTTGAAACAACTCCTTTGAACACATACGCAAGTTGCGGATCTGAATACCCCAAACTTTTTGATTTGCGAATCATCTTTTCGGACATTTCCTCTAGCGAATCAATGCGAAGCAACTCGTCTTCAAACTCAACAAGTTGTGCAAACTGATCAAGGAACCATGGGTCGATTCGTGTCAACTCATGTATTCGTTCAATCCCCCAGCCCTGCTTTAATGCATAGCGAACATAATAGAGACGCCCCTGACTTGGCACGGACAATTTTCGAATCATCGTGTCATCATCAACAGGCCAACTTGCTTCCTCGTCACCTCGCTTCGCTTTGAGCCACTCATCATTTTTATCAAGCCCGAATCCGAACCGTTTCACTTCCATAGAGCGAATTGCTTTTTGAAAACTCTCTTTGAATGTCCGACCAATACTCATCGCCTCGCCAACTGATTTCATCTGTGTGGTCAGTGTTTCGTCCGCTTCTGGGAATTTTTCAAACGTCCACCTAGGCATTTTCGTTACAACATAATCTATTGATGGCTCGAAACACGCTGAAGTTGTTTGCGTAATATCGTTTCTCAATTCATCAAGGGTATACCCAATTGCAAGTTTCGCTGCAATTCGAGCAATCGGGAAACCGGTTGCTTTAGACGCGAGTGCTGAACTTCGTGAAACGCGAGGATTCATTTCAATCACAACAAGATTTCCATTTGCAGGGTTCACTGCAAATTGAACGTTGGAACCGCCTGTGTCAACTCCAACTTCGCGCATGATGGCAAGTGCTCCATCTCGCATTCGCTGATACTCTTTATCTGTCAGCGTCATGATCGGTGCGACGGTAACTGAATCACCCGTATGAACACCCATTGCATCTATGTTTTCGATGCCACAAACAACCACGCAGTTATCGTTCTTATCGCGGACTACTTCAAGTTCGTACTCTTTCCACCCAAGCAATGATTCGTCGATGAGGACTTGAGTAATCCTCGACGCCTCTAAACCCCTGCGCACGATCTCTTCAAATTCTTCTAGGTTGTACGCAATGCCACCACCTGTGCCGCCCAAAGTAAATGCCGGTCGAATAATTGCTGGCAATCCGATTTCTGCCAGAAATGTAATTGCCTCTTCCATCGTAGAGACCGTTTCGCTCTTCGCTTGCTCCAAGCCGGCGCGGTGCACCACTTTTCTGAATTCTTCTCTATCTTCTGCACGAAAGATAATGTCTCTTGTCGCGCCAATCATCTCGATTCCAAACTCTTCTAAAATACCCAGTTCATCGAGTTCGCAAGCACAATTTAGAGCAGTTTGACCACCAATCGTTGGGAGAAGGGCATCAATTGGATGCCCCGAGTCACGTTCCCGCTCGATAACTCGCCTTACTGCCTCTGGTGTAATGGGTTCAATATAGGTTCGATCCGAAAAATCTGGATCCGTCATGATTGTTGCTGGATTTGAATTCACCAGTACAACACGAAAGCCCTCCTCTCGAAGGGCTTTACACGCCTGCGTGCCCGAATAGTCGAACTCGCAACCCTGACCAATGACAATTGGCCCAGAGCCGAGAATCAAAATCGAATGAATATCATCTCTTCGAGGCATGGTGACAGTGTGTCTGCGTATGCAAACTTGTGACAGGATATCGGTGATTGGCTCTCTCGGCTAGCATAGGGGGAATGAAATGTTGATGTTTGCCATTTCCATTGTGATTATTTGCCTAGGAATCGCTGCGATTCAGCGATTTTTCGTTGGCGCGCTCGCTAGATATACCATGGGGGATGACCCAACTGCCCTCCTCTGGCTACTCAACATTGGATACGTTCGATGGGTACACCGCTTGCAATCGTTAGGCACAGACATTATTCCAAGAGCGGTTCACCCCGGAAAGTTAATCGTTGTGTGTAAACACCAGAGTCCTGTTGATCCCCTTCTTGTTCAATCACAATGCAGGTTCAAAATCCGATGGCTCATGGCTCAAGAGTTCATGTTTCCTTCACTTGATTTTGTGTGGAAATACTCAGAGGTCATCCCAGTCGCTCGAGATGGGCAAGATAGTGCTGGATTACGTATTGCTCTGAGGTACCTTAAGGAGAATGGCGTCATCGGTATTTTCCCAGAAGGAGGAATTAAACAACCCAGAGAGGCGATACATCCATTTGCAGAGGGTGTTGGAGCAATGATTTCCCATACACATGCAAGAGTGTTGCTCGTGTCTGTCGATGGAACGCCGATGAATGATGAGATGGATGAAGCTATATTTGAACGTTCTCACTCAATCGTACGATTTATTGACCTTATTCAATATCCTGATTCTGCTACGAAATCTGAAATAACCGCAGACCTTCGTTCTCGATTATCCCAAGCAACTGGGTGGTCGTTGGTAAACTAACATTGTGATTACACGAATAAGAGGCGAACTCATTGAACTTACTGAGCAATCTGCGTTACTTCACGTAGAGCAGTTAACGTATGAACTACTCGTGCCTGCTGCAGATGTCCCAGCATTGCTCAGTAAAATTGGGGAATCCATCGAATTCTACACATTGCATTATCTTGAAGGACAATCTCAGGGGACTTCGTTTTTGCCTCGGCTCATCGGTTTTTCCTCTGAACAAGACAGGGCATTCTTTGAGTTGTTTACAACAGTTAAGGGGATAGGAAATCGAAAAGCACTGCGAGCATTGATTAGACCGTTTATGGAGACGGCAAATGCAATTGCAAACCGAGATGCAACATCTCTGACGAGTATGCCTGAGATTGGAAAACGTTCCGCGGAAACGATCATCGCGCAGTTGCATGGAAAGGTAGATGTCTTTGTCACCGAAGTTTCATCAACAATTGAACTTTCGATGCCAGCATATTGTGAAGACGCTATCTCGATGCTCATGCAACTTGGCGAATCAAAACGAGACGCCAAATTACTGATACAACGTGCGTGTGAAATTGATCCTGAAGTCACATCCGCCGACCAACTTGTCCAAACTTCTTTCCAGTTAAAGGGCACGAAATGAGACATGCAATGATTATGGCTGGAGGAAGTGGCACTCGGCTGTGGCCGATGAGTCGCGGGAACACACCGAAACAATTGATTGAATTATTCGGTGGAAAATCGTTATTGGAAATTGCCTCAGACCGTCTACATGGAATTGTAGAGCCAGACCGTCGTTGGATTTGCGCAAATCAAGAGTATGCGGATGATGTATGCAAACAATTACAAATACCTGCATCGCAAATGCTAGGCGAACCAGTAGGACGCGACACACTAAACGCAGTTGGTTTTACAGCAACTGTCTTACACAAACTTGATCCGGACGCAGTTTTTGCGGTGTTAACTGCTGACCATATCATTCGTCCACAAGATGAATTCGCACGTTGTTTGGACGTTGGCTATTCACTTGTTGAAGCGGATCCATCTCGTTTTGTTACGTTCGGTATTACGCCAACCTATCCCTCAACTGGGTATGGGTATGTTGAACTTGGGAATGAACTTTCAAAGAAGGCGTTTTCATGCAAACGATTTGTTGAAAAACCAGACCTAAAGACTGCAGAACAATACATTGCTTCAGGAAATTTTAAGTGGAACAGTGGCATGTTTGTTTTTCACGCTGGGACATTTCTTGATTCTCTCCAACGGTTCCACCCAGAAACTGCAAACGGTTTACAGAAGATTGGCGATGCGTGGGGAACAGATTCCCAAGAACGGGTACTTGACGAAATCTATCCTACTCTTCCAAAAATTAGTGTTGATTTCGGCATGATGGAGCCATGTTCAAGTGACGAGACTATTTCCATCGTGACGGTTCCGATGAACGTGGAGTGGCTTGATGTCGGCTCGTGGCCAAGCTACGGAGAGACATTAACTGCAGATGAAAGCAAAAACCGAAGCAACTGCAAAACTGCACATCTCGATTCAACGAACGTGCTGAGTATTTCAAGTGACGCATCACATACGATTGCAACAATTGGATGCCAAGACTTAGTGGTGGTCCATACAGATGATGTCACTCTTGTTTGTTCAGCATCTGAGGCCGAACGAGTGAAAGAACTTCACGGAGCAGTTGATCCATCACTCAAATGAGATATCTTGCAATAGACCTTGGTGACAGACGAACAGGTGTTGCTATTGGTGATGATGAACTCTGCACCGCCCGCCCAGTTTGCGTACTAGAAACTCCGATTGGACAACGTCTTATTGATGAAATCATCACCACAATTCGCGACCAAGATGCCGACGCGATTGTGATTGGTTTACCTTTGAACATGGATGGCTCATCTGGGCAACGAGCTGAATTGACAAAAACATTTGCTGATCAACTTCGCGAAGTAGCAAAAGTACCTATTCATTTCCAAGACGAGCGATTGACAAGTGCTGCTGCCGAAGAACATCTTCATCAATCAGGAAAATCGCATAAACAAAAGAAAAAAATACGCGACGCTCTTGCTGCTGCAGAAATTTTGAGTGATTTTCTTGCTGCGTTACGTGATTAATTTTCCCATTGGTTAATTAATGACGTACATGTGCGCCACGCCACCAAGATCAAGCGAGGGCATATTATCCGTACCAACAATTAGCCACGATGCACAGTGGCGGATAAATTCATCGGGTAATCCCTGAAGATCCTCTCCGTTACTAACGCAACAATCAATTGTGATTCCATCCGGCATCCCTTCAAGTACATTGTGGACGTTCGCTTCAGGTATTCCTGAATGGGCAGCGATTGCAACCTGAATCGAATCTTCCAAACTTGATTCCCCAAAAAAATACGTCTGGATTTTGTCCCACGGCATCCCTCTCATTTCAGGGTCGCACATCAGCAGAGCGTATAAATCGTCGAGCGAATCGGATTCACTTAATGCCAGACAAAACTCGCCTTTCGTAACTACACACTCTATCGCTTGACTTAAAAGTTCTCTTGAAACTTCATCAAGGAGTGAATCTTTACAGGGAGATTGAACGATTCGCTGAGTCATTCTTTTGGAGGTGATTTCTTGTGTTGATAGTTCGTGAGGTTCAATTTTTCTGCAATGTAATCGTCCATTTCACGAATCACAGATGTGCGAAAAACTGAACCGTGATTTCCATTTTCAATGACGCGTACCATCGCGCCAAACTCTTTTTCTTCAAACAATTCATTCATCGCGATCACTGCATCTTCTAAATAAAACGTGTCGTATTCCGCTGCAATAATATTGATTTTGTTGGATAGTTTTGGAGCCAGTGCATCCCAGTTTTCCTCAAGATATTTCCGGATGTCGTATTTTTTCCAATACTCAACAACCGTTTGATTTACTTCTCCATTTTCTCGGTTCCACATCGGAATAGGGCGACCATCAATCCCTCTTGGGCTGAAGACCCACTCAAAGGAGCCCATCTGACCGCCATCTTTGATGACATCATCCATCGCGGTAAATCCTCGAGTGAACAGCACTGGAGTCAGTCCATTCCGAGCAAGCGGTCTTTCTGCTCCTTCCCCATCAATGTACATGTTTGCATCTTCGGCGTATAAATCGACTGTCTGAAAGTAGTGAAAATCAATTGGGTCTGGAGCAAGTGACCACACGCCGTTAAAAAATTCTGGATTCTTAATCTGCAGCCACATCGAAGACCAACCACCAGAAGAATGTCCCGCTAAGAATCGCTTTTCTCCAGAACCACCAAGGTTGTATGTTTCTTCAAGATAGGGAATAAACTCTTCAATCAGTGCAGTCATTCGTGGTCCATTGTTTGCTGAATCTGCAAAGACATGATGTCCTGAATGAGTTTGCGCATTTAAAATTACTCTGCAAACTTGATCGTCATAATCTGATGCCGTGAAGTATGCCTTCATCATGCGGGCGCCATGATGATCGCTCCCAAATCCACCAATCCAGTACAACGCTGGGTAGGGTTCTTCGCGTTCTGGGTCGTAGTCATCTGGCACAATGACGCAAGCTCCATGATCAATATCACGACCATAAAAATCACTGAGCATCGAACTTCGCCAATCGACAAGACGCAAATTTTTATGTTCTTTCCATGTTCTATCTGGAACATTTTTCGTTAAAGGGAACTCCACATTTCCCGCAGAATCACCACCGCCTTGAAACTCCACTACTTCGCTATACACACCTCCAGGTGCAGCGAGCACTGACCGTTCGTTCTCACTACGGAAAACCGCAACTGCTTTCCAAGAACCGTTTTCTAAAGAGGAAAGCGGTTCATTCATTGCATCGGCACTGTCATCGATGAGTAATGGTTCATCTGAACCCCACTCTTCGACATCGATCGCGAAAAATGGTTCGGGATTCCACCAGTTTGGTCCGCCAACCGGAGGCACCCTTCCTTTCGTCAACATGACATACACACGGCCATCTAGGGTTTCTCCTAATCGGCCGTCGTGTGTCACGACAAACTGAAGTGGAGCTTTTGCATCAACCATTGGAGTTGGTGCATCTTGAAGAAATACGAATGTTGAAAGGAGAACACTGAGCATAGCATTACATCATACGCGTTTTACATGATTCACCCAAACAAATGTTGCGAAACTTGCTCCAAGAAGCAATGCACCGTTCGCTTGGTGGGCTGTTGTGACGAGAACTTCGTAAAGAGGATGTGTAGCATCCTCGTTGATGAGAATCACTACAAGTGCTCCACCACCGAGAAGTAATTGAAGTAAGACAAGAGCATGAAGAGTAATGCCTAACTTTTTCAGGAATGCATTGTCTCGATGCATGCAACGCACACCCAGCACGATCGCAATAACAAGGACAAGGAATGCAACTGCAATATGGGTATAGAGAATATGAGTCGCTTTCGGTGCAAGTGCTTCGTCGCCAATCATGTGGCGGTAGATTGCTCCGAGCACCAGCTGGAGAAGCATCGCAAGGCACAACGCAAATGCCCACTTGCCATCACCACGATTCGTTGATTGGCTTGGACTCTTCCAGAGGGGAGAGAACGGCGCAGCAAGACAAACAAAACTTGCAAAAATAAGTTGTCCAATGACACCGTGGATAACTCCAAACCAAGTGTTGATTTCAGTCACACGCAATCCGCCGAGTACGCCCTGCAGACAGACGAGCAGGAAAATTCCAATAGCAAGAGAGCGCACCAAGTTACTTTTACTCCACTTCCAAACACAGACAACCATCATCAGCGATGTTAGCCCTACAAACATGCCTGTAAGACGATGGGCATGTTCGTACAAAACTCCACCGTCCTCATGCGAAACCATTTCACTCAATGGATACAACAACATGTTGTGCCCATAACTGTTAGGCCAGTCGGGGACGGCAAGACCCGCCTCCATACTTGTCACAAGTCCACCAGTAATCAACATCAAAAAGACCAAAATCGATGCAACTGCCAAAAAACCAAACTCCCAATCTAATTCACTTTCGCACTCTTTTAATTTTCCGTGAAGCGAGGCACCAATCATTCCAAGCACAATCGATACAACAAATAATCCGACTACCCAAAACATCCCCATAGAAACCATTTCACTCGGCGTTTTTCCACCAACGATGCTGCCTACGAGTAGCAAGTTCAGCGTTGCTGAAATTGCACCTATCCAAGCACCTTCTTTTAACGATTTGCCATGTCGTGCCGCTAATGGCAAACACAGCGCACCGAGTAGGAACAGAATTTCACCGCCAATTTTCCCCGAGAACAGGAGTGCAATGTAAGAGAAAATCCACATCGCCGTTGTTGCACCGAGAGCAAGGGTGAGAACTCTGGGAAGTGTTTGTTTTCGTTCATTTGTCATGCGGAACGGTATACTACTGGGCTTCGATGGAAAATTCGACCACAACAACACAATCTCCACCTCTTCAAGGTATCGCACAGCGATTGGCTTCTATTTATGGCGAGTTGTCAAAGATTCGACTGAGTTTGATGGTCGTTATTACGACAGGAGCTGGCTTCATTTTGGCAAGCCCACTTGGTATCGATTGGATTGTATTACTATGGACTCTCGTTGGAACGACTGCTTGTGCTGGATCAGCCTCTGCACTCAATCAACTTGCTGAAGGATCGCGTGATAAACGGATGCTTCGAACTTCGAATCGCCCACTTCCCGCTGGAAATGTCTCGAGAATACACGCTTTTGTCTTTGGGGTACTGCTTGCATATATTGGTGTTGCGATTTTGAGTTTTGGTGCGAGCGTTGCTGCTGCTGGCATCGCTTTACTCACAATACTAATTTATGTTTTCATCTACACCCCACTTAAACCAAGAACTTCTTTCAATACCATCGTTGGGGCTGTTGTTGGAGCGCTCCCTCCGTTGATTGGCACAGTCGCTGCGAGTGGCTCGATTGACCTTGGTGGCTGGATTCTTGCTGGCATTTTATTCGTTTGGCAAATCCCACACTTTCTCGCACTTGCGTGGATGTACCGTGAAGATTATGAACGGGGTGGTTTTAAAATGCTTCCTGCAATAGATGCAAGTGGCGAACTCACTGCAAGGGCGAGTGTGATGTCGAGTCTATGCTTAATTCCACTTGCTTTCTTTATGACGATTGCTGGCGCGACGGGAATATTGTTTGCAATTGTTGGAACAATCCTTGGAGGTTTCATGGTGGCAAAGAGTGTTATATTTTGGAAATCTCGTACAGATACTAATGCACGTGGACTCTTCTTCGCAAGTATTATTTATCTACCGCTTCTCCTTGCATTCATGCTTATAAGCAGGCGAACCATCGAATGGATTCAGATTGGAACATCAAATGTCTGAACCAGATGTGCGGCTTACATTTAAAGCTGGGGGCTGGGTACTTGTTCTTCTGTTTGTAGTCATCGCTGGAGTAATCAGTTGGGCTGTCGCACCGGCTATTTTTCGATTGAATCATAATTTGCTCGGTGATGGTAAGACAATTGAATCGTACCGATTTGACTTCTCAGATATGAAACTTGATGAAAACACACTCGTCCCAGCGATGCAACATAGAGACATGTCCCCTGTACTGACAAATCCTGAGATACTCTCAGTCGAAAAACTGGCAGAGCAGAATAGCAGGAAACGAAATCAATATCTTGTCAGTGGCGACCTTGTTGTGGGTGTGTCATTGAACGGCGTTTCAAGGGTTTATCCACTTCACGTCATGAATGTGCACGAAGTGGTAAATGACACACTAGGAGGCGTACCAATTGTTGTCTATTGGAACTGGCCAAGCGGTCATGTAGCCGTATTTGAACGAGCTATTGCAGGTGAGGTTGTAGAATTTGGTCTCAGTGGACTTTCTGGAAATGGAAGTATGTTGCTGTACGATAAAAAACCAGAAGTTGGCGGCGAACAATTGTTTTCTGCGATGCTCGGACGTTCGGTGTCTGGTGATTCGATTCAACTCGCCGCAATCGCACACGAAGTGACGAGTTGGAAATCGTGGCTTGAAAAACACCCTGATTCAGAGTCGCTTGCCCCTATTGAAAATTACAAAAAACGATATCGCAAAGGTGATCCTCGAACGTACTTTTTAAACGACACCATTTATTTTCCAGTTCATCCCATGCCAGAGGATAGCATCAATCCCAAAACACCAATTATCGCAGTGCAAACAACCAGCGGATTCGGTGTATATTCAATTCAATCGTTGTATGACGCTGCGACAGATGGCAAAATCACTGTTGATATAGATGGCATCCCTGTTACGTTTCTAGTTGATACGCCTCCACTCTTTGCAGTTGCACAAAATGTCGATGGAAACACGATTGCTTCGCAACGTGCCCTTTGGTTTACATGGTTTGCGAACCATCCTCATGCTGTGATTCAATCTCCATAACCCAATCAATACATACAATCGCAATTTAGCTCAGCGCAATTTGGCTCAGAGCCAACTCGAACTCGCAATTGGCTCTGAGCCAAGTTGGGGTGAAAGACGCTATACGGCGCTGAAAATTGATGTTGGTATGTGGAGGTTTGGTTTGCAACTGAGGAATGTCACCCAGTTGCGGAAAAGCATGCAAATTCAGGTGTAGTTAATGCTTCAACTTGTCCATTGCTTCGGTGACCATCGGCGTGTCGCCTTTAATAACCGTTGGCTGGTATTCGGTTGTGTCGGTTAATGCAATTCCGATGAAGAGGACTACAAACAAAAATGAACCAACGAATATGAAACCAATAAATGCTCTATCCCAGCGAAGGTGCATAAAGTACAGTCCAACGATTGTGGCTTTTACGGTAGCAACAAACAGAGCCATAATGATGCCCATCTCTGCAATGTTTATTTCAGTAAAGTCATACCGAGAGACCCACACGGTGACCGCTGTAAGAAATAGCAATATTGCGCAAATTAACACAAGAAATTTGATCGGAACGACGTGTCCTATTTGGTCTTCATGATGTTCTTCAGTGTTTGACATAAGTATCCTCGTTATTCCCCTGGGTGTTTCACTCCCGACTTCCAGTGATAGCCCTGCTCTGCTTCGTCCCATTCCAACACACTGTAATCATAACAATCGCCAACCTCGGGTTGTTCTGCAAAGTTGTCCCATGGTGGTGGAGATGAGCATTGCCACTCTAAACTTCGACCACCCCACGGGTTCGCGGGTGCTTTCTTCCCATAAAAGATTGAGTGCAGGAGATAAATTGCACAAATGACAAACCCAATCGCAAGAACCACTGATCCAATCGTTGACCAAACGTGATACACCTGAAACTCGGGCATTTCAGCATACGTTGCGTACCGCCTAGGCATGCCTTTTGAACCAAGCATAAATTGCGTGAAGAACGTCAAATTAAATCCAACAAAAACAAGAATCGCTGCAATTTGAGAAGACAATGTGTGATACATCTTGCCCGTTATTTTTGGCCACCAGTGATGGATGCCAGCAATAAAACCAATTAATGCTGAACCCATCATTGTGTAGTGAAAGTGAGCGACGATAAAATAGGATTCGTGAAGGTGGATATCTGTCGCAAGCGTTGCACAGTACAAACCAGTCAATCCACCAATTGTAAAGATGAAGAGGAATGAAAGCGAGTAAAGCATCGGCGCATTGAAACTAATTGAGCCCTTATATAACGTCGCAAGCCAATTGAATACCTTTACAGCAGAAGGAATCGAAACACTGAAGGTAATCAACGAGAAAATGACATTCATTAACGCAGATTGACCCGAGGTAAACATGTGGTGCCCCCACACAAGGAAACCAAACATTGCAATTGCAATTGAACTGTACGCAATAAACCTATATCCAAAAATGTGACGGTGTGAGTGCACTGAAATTAATTCACTAATAACACCCATTGCAGGCAGAATCATGATGTAGACCGCTGGATGAGAGTAGAACCAGAAGAAGTGTTGATACAACACAGGATCGCCACCCATTGCAGGATCGAAGATGCCTATGCCAAATGCCCTCTCAACAATTAAAAGTAAAATGGTTATCCCGACGACAGGGGTTGCCAACACTTGGATAATTGCGGTTGCATACGTTCCCCATAAGAAAAGTGGCATTCTGAACCATGTCATGCCAGCTGGTCGCAGCCGATGAATCGTGACAATAAAGTTCATCCCAGTAAAGATAGAACTGAAGCCCAAAATAAAGGCCCCAATCAACGCAGGAATCACACCGCCCATTGAAGACGCTTTATCAATACTGTAGGGCGTGTAGAACGTCCAGCCAGTATCCACGCCGCCATGCAACGAGATAAGGAAGAAAATTAAACCAACAACCCAAAGCCACCAACTAAACAAGTTCAGTTTTGGGAATGCAACATCTTTAGCCCCAAGCATGATCGGCAAAACAAAGTTCCCCAGCGCTGCTGGCACTGCAGGAATTATCACCAAGAAGACCATAATCGCCCCGTGCACAGTAAATACTTGGTTGTATTGATCTTGAGTAAGAATCGTGCCTTCTGGAGTAAGAAGTTGGAAACGAATTAACATCGCATACACACCACCCAAGAAGAATGCCACGAGGACACCAACAAGATACATCACACCGATTCGTTTGTGATCAAGAGTAAACAACCATGACATAATTCCCTTGGTGTGGTTCAAGTAATTATCAGTTGACGTTGTTGGTGTTAAAGTAGTCATCATTATTGCCTTGGTGTTCCGTCTGGGTTCACTGTAATGTTCCCTTGTTCGTCTGTAACCTCATCAAGATGTTTAAACAGTTCAATAATGGCTGTAATCTGTTTATCCTTCAACTGGCCTTGGAACGATGGCATTGAGCCAAGATAACCCTGAACAATATGACCTTGAGGGTCCACAAGTGAAGTTCGAATGTAATTTTCTGGCTCGCCATATTCGGTATTATCGCCAAGAAGGTGCGAAAGTTTTTCACCAGAAGTAAATGAAACATCGCCAGTTTTGACTCTATCCCATAGACCTTTAAACGATGGACCTGTTCCGCTCGTGCCATCTAAGGAGTGGCAAGATTGGCATCGATTATAGAGCCGATTAATAGCATAGGCAGGAAGTTGTCCAATAGACATATCTTCATACTCACTTGCAAGTTTCACCATCGTTGGTTCAAAATCTTCTTCAGGAATGACGTGTACGGTCGCAAACATCTTGGAATGATCCATGCCACAATACTCGGTGCAGTGTAAGTTGTAGTCACCGACAGCCGTTGCCTCAAACCAAAGAGATGTATATCGGCCGGGAACAGCATCCATTTTTACTCTGAAATCTGGTATCCAAATGCCGTGTAGGACATCGTTAGATGTAATTAGCAATCGCACTGGTTTATTCACAGGAACGGTTAATTCAGCAACTTGAGTTGCACCGTATTTCGGATGATCAAATGTCCAAGACCATTTTTGTCCGGTCACTTGAACTTCGTAGCATCCTTCAGGTGCTTCGCGAAGGTTTAAGTATCCCCTCATGCCAACAGTAAAGATGACAACAACGAGAATCATAGGAATAATTGTCCATGTCAGTTCAAGAGCAGTGTTGTGTGTTGGGCCTCTGGCAACAACTTCGTGACCTTTCCGTCGATATTTGATCATAAAAATAATCAGTGCGGCAACAATTCCAAAGAAGAAAAAGTAGCAGATCCACGTAATCACGTTGAATGTAAGGTCGACACTTTGTGCAACTGTTGATGCTTGTTTTGGCAACCAAAAATTTGCTGGTTTACCTTGCACAGTTGCAAGAACTAATGATGACAACGTCGAATAGATCATGAGTCTTGTCCATCCTTATGGGTCTTTGTTGCTCGCAATTTTTCAGGAGTTGTCCAACTCAGTACTGCAATACCGCCGCCAAGCATGACGAGCATAAGTACTGCTCCTGTTCGCATCAGTTTCCATGCACTTGGCGTATAACTGTTGCGTTCTGGATCGTACTGGAAACAATTAAACAAAAGTAATTTATCGAGAGTCGTCCCGATTCTGCCCTCTGATGCTTCAATGAGGGCAAATCTCAAATCTTGACCACGGAATTGCACGTCGTTCATATATTTTGAGATGCGACCATCTGGGGTGATAAACATGATGCTTGCTGTGTGATGAAACTCTCCGGTTAACTGATCAAAAACATATCCAAAGCCGAGTGAATCGGCGAGTTTTGTAATATTTTCTTGTTCACCGGTAAGGAAGTGCCAGCCATTCGCTGCGCCCTCTCGGTCGTAATGACCAATATATCCCTCTTGGTTTTTCTTTGCCAGAGGTGCTTTTTCTTCTGGATTAATGCTGACGGTCACAACATCAAATTCATCGCCAAGTGACCACTCCATTTCTTCCATACCTGCAACTAATCCATTGAGAGTCAAACTGCAAAGCATTGGGCATTTGTAGTAGTTTAAAGTCACGATGATTGGTTTTTCACCATCAAAATATTGACCCAGGACGATGTCATTCCCATTCTCATCAACAAATGTTAAGTCAAGAGGGATTTGTTCATCAAGGTGTTCTGTGATTCCAACACCTTCAAGTTCAGGAATTTTTTCATCTGCGAACGTTGGTCCTGCTGTTAACGTAGCACTCACCGAACAACTCATAAGAGTTGTACAGAAAAGTTGCCAAGATGGTGAATAGGTGTTCATTATTTTGAGTGGTTTCCTGCAACAATGTCCATCGCCTGATCAATTGGGATTACTAATGTATCTATAGATGTACTGTCCTCGGAATTGTGTTCGGTAATCCAATGAGCTGTTTCTTCGAGCACCGCTTGTTGCGACGCCAATACCATATTTCGTTGTTCGTACCGAATATTAACATTCTTATCGAGTGCTTCAGTTGTTGCAGCGCGATAGAAAATCCCACACGTAAATGCAACTGTCGTAATCATAAGAAATGAGCCACCGATCCCTATTGCCCACGTTGCCCAGCCGTCTGGATCTTCGTGGTCTTGGTATAAATCTGGTTGTTCGTGTGGATTGCTCATGGGTTACTCTTATTAAATATTAAACATTTTCAAAGTGCAGTGCTTCACTAAGTCGCGGATCAGCACTTGCGACAAGGTTACATTTACGAAGGTTCAGTAAAGTTCCACCACACACAAGTGAAATCATGCCAAGTACACAGGTTGCGTTTATAAAACTCCAACCATATCCAATTTCTTCGGCAGTGACAGTTCCAGCAAGTTCGCTGTATGAGGATGCGTGCTCAATTGCCTCTTCTGGAACGACTGGCATGACAAGCCAATACATATCAACGATAAACATGAGCAGCAACCACCCAGCAATGAGTGGAAGGGTTGAACGCCATCGTTTTGTCCAACGGGTCACCAAAAGAAGGAATGGGATGATGAAGTGCCCAACAAGGAGTAGGATTGAAATGGAAGCCCAACCACCAATTTGGCGTGTCATATACCACGCTGTTTCAATTGGAATGTTTGCATACCAAATCAGCATGTATTGACTGAAGGCAATATATGCCCAAAAGACAACACCCAGACCAAAGAGCCATTTGCCTAAGTCGTGGTAGTGCTCTGTTGTAATTGATTGTCGAAGATGACCTGTTGATTGTAAATATCTTGCAAACAAAATGATGAAAGAGAAGAACGCTGTTGTGCATGCCGCAAAATAATAGACAGCAAACATCGTACTAAACCACTTTGGCTGTAATGTCATAACCCAATCAATAATCGCGTAACTTTGAGTGAGTGCGTACAAAATCATGCACAGTGGTGCCCACTTCTGCATCTTGTGTGTCCAACTCACATCACCATCGCTATCTTGTTTCGTTGACCAGTTGAAGTAAAGAGTGCCAAGTATTGCCCAGATAAGTAAAAAGAAAATTGCTCTGATCGACCAGAAGTTTGGAGCCAAGAATGATTCCTTGGAGTGTGTCATGTGCGCATCTGCCATATATTCTGCGCTTGCCCAGTCATACAAAACACTACCCTTCCCACTTAAAACCAAAATGAGAATAGGAAGAAAGAGCATCCACATCCACGATAAATTCTTCGCGATGCCCTCGGCTATCCGTCGTACCGAAACACTCCAACCAGAGCGGGTCAAGTGTTGCAAAAGAACAAAGAATAAAGCGCCAAGGCAAATCCCAAGTGCTGATATCCATGCGAACAAATAAGACTTCCAGAAGACGTCCCCATCACCCAACAGGGCACTCGCACCAAGAAATACAAGTCCAACAATAGCAAGTATTGGTCCCATCTTCGCGGTAGCGCCGTTCAAACGGATGTTGTCATTTTGTATGTCGCCTGCTCTCATTCGTTATCCCCTTCACTTGTATCCTTGTGTGGGAGAGCTTTTGCACCAGCAATATCCTCAGGATTTGCGTGTTGGGAAATATGAAGTGCTTCGATGTACGAAAGAATTGCCCAGCGATCATCGACTGAAATCTGAGAAGCATATCCAGACATCGTTCGGACGCCATTTGTGATGGTGTTGAACATTTGCCCAACAGATTGGTCTCGAATAACATCCTCGTGTAAATTCTTTGGGGCAACCCATGATGTTCCGTTTACACCAGTCTCAACAAGTTGCTGAGCACGCTTATGAATAACACCATCGCCGAATCCACCTTTGCCATGGCAGGGTGCGCAGTAAATGTTAAATCGTTCTTGCCCTCGTTCGATAAATGAGCGGTCAACTGTAATACTTGGAGGAAATGATGTTGCCCATTTTCCATCAACAATTCCCATAAATCTATGCGTATCTCCAACCATTCCTGTTTGCGAGATTGTTCCTGACACATGTGGTCGCATTGCTCTTCCATCGAGGAAAAGTGCGTTCGCTTCTTGCGATACAAACTTGGGCTGATTGTCCATGTTCTGAATGATATGAATCTTTGGCTTGTTACTCGGTGCAGTTCGCGCTCGGAAAATAATCGCCGGAGGAATTGTTGCGGCGCATGTGATTACAATCAAAGTCCACTTAATCCAAACTGGTGTTTCCCATACATCTCTAAGTATTGGTTTTAGCAAATCATCAATAATTTGTTTAATTAATGTCAGCATCTATTTTTCCAACGCAATTACGGATTCGGGTTCAAGGGTGTGTAAAAATGCTTCAACTTCATCGCGACTAAATTTAGGGTCTTTTGCCTCGATCACTAAATAAAATCGGTCGTCTGTCGCACGGGTTAAGAATGGGCTCTTAAGTACTGGGTGGTAAAACATTGGTAATTTATTCAGAATAAATGTGCCAAATACGGCTGTTAACGCAGCGAATAACACAGTCAATTCAAATGCAACGGGTACAAATGCTGCTGGTCCAAGAAGCGGTTTTCCTGAAACGTCAAATTGATACCCAATTACTGGGACAAGTGCCCACAAATCGATTTGCAATGAGTTTGTAAAGATTTGCAAGAAACACGCTAGGAGCAACCCAGTCAAACCACCAAAAAAGACAAGGATTGGAAGAATAGTCATTTTGACACCCATCACTCGATCAAGTCCATGGACTGGGAACGGCACATTACAATCAAACCACTTGTATCCAGCGGCATGCACTTTCTCAGCGGCATGATAAATGCCCGGCGTATCCTTAAATTCTGCGGCTAGACCGTACAAATCTTCTCGAGCAACTGTATTTGTATTTTGCTCACTCATACGTCTTCTTCCTCGGCTTTTGCGGATGCCGCGGTTTCGCCTTCCATCTCGTAGTACACGCGCCCATGTCCATGTGGATCTGCTTGGGGCATGATTGCTTTGATTTCAGCAATTGCTAAGACTGGTAAGAAACGGATGAAGAGAAGGAAGAATGTCATAAACAAACCAAAACTTCCAAGGAATGTCAAAACGTCTACCCACGTTGGTTCATAAATACCCCAACTTGAAGGCAAGAAATCATTTGCAAGTGAAGTCACAACAATGACAAATCGTTCAAACCACATTCCAACATTCACAAGTAACGATGCAATGAACATGATTGCAATGCTATTTCTGGCTTTCTTGAACCAGAAGATTTGTGGTGTAATCACGTTACAACTCACCATAATCCAATACGCCCAACTATATGGACCAAATGCACGGTTGATAAAGGCAAAGGATTCATAAATCTCGCCGCTATACCACGCAATAAAGAATTCCATCGAATATGCATATCCAACCATTGAGCCCGTGAGCAGAATAATTTTGCACATGTTCTCAAGATGTCTCATCGTGATAAAATTTTTCAAACCCCAGAGTTCTCTTGCTGGAATTGCGAGCGTCATCACCATTGCAAAACCAGAGAAAATTGCACCTGCCACAAAGTATGGCGGGAAAATCGTAGTGTGCCAGCCGGGTAACTGAGATACAGCGAAGTCAAACGAAACAACACTGTGAACCGAAAGGACAAGTGGTGTTGCGAGTGCTGCTAGTAATAAGTATGCCCGTTCATACCGATGCCAATGTCGCATGCTACCTCTCCACCCCAAAGAGAGAAGTCCGTACGCAATTGATTTGACTTTTGTTGTCGTTCGATCACGCAGCGTAGCAATATCTGGAACCATTCCCAGATACCAGAACAAAAGTGAAACTGTAAAGTACGTTCCGACGGCGAAGACGTCCCACAATAATGGGCTTCTAAATTGTGGCCACATGTCCATCTGGTTTGGAATGGGAAAAAGCCAGTATGCGAGCCACACTCGACCAATGTGAATACCGGGGAACGTGCCTGCACAAATCACGGCAAAAATTGTCATTGCCTCCGCGAAACGGTTAATGGCAGTTCGCCACTTTTGTCTAAAGAGGAAAAGAATCGCTGAAATCAACGTGCCCGCGTGACCAATTCCTACCCAGAATACGAAGTTTACAATTGGGTATCCCCATGCAACTGGATTATTATTCCCCCACACACCAACGCCTGTAAAGAACAAATACCCGATAAGAATGCCTAGCATACTCATCAAACTGAACGAAACAGCAAGGGCGAGATACCACGATTTGGGCGGCTTAGGTGACTCATTCACGCGTAAAATTTCGTTCGTTACCGAACCAAAATCAGAATGACCCAAGATAAGTTGCGCGCGTTTGCGAGGATCTTCACCAGTATTAACTTGAACCGTAGTCATCAGTGACTTCCCCCGTGCGATGTGGTTGTACTATCAATCGGGTTTGTCAAACGAGCCAAGTACTTCGTCCGTGTTTTGATATTGAGTTCTTCAAGCATCTCGTACGAACGTGTTTCATTTTGTAACTTTGAAACATGACTGTTTTCATCCATCAAGTCACCGAATACAATCGCTCCCGCTGGACATGCTTGCTGACATGCCGTCACGATTGAGCCGTCTGGAATTGATACCCGTTTGTCTGTAGCTTTTTGAGCGTCGCTTTTTTTCACCCACGCATTTTTGGTTGCTATTTTTGCGCGTTGAATCCGCTGCGTACAGTAAGTGCATTTTTCCATTACACCACGCATTCGTACTGTGACGTCTGGGTTGAACTGCATGGCGCGTAACGTTTTGCCGCCAGATTGCGCCTTAACGAAGTAGTCGGGTTGCACTTGCAACATGCCTGTTGAACGTAATGGGTCTCTTCTGAAATAATCGAAGTAATTGAAACGCCTTACTTTGAATGGACAGTTGTTTGAACAATATCGAGTTCCAACGCAACGGTTATACACCATGACATTCAAACCATCGGTGTCGTGAACGGTTGCTGCAACTGGGCAGACTTCTTCACATGGTGCATTTTCGCAGTGATGGCAGGTCAAGGGTTGAATCGCAACACTTGATAGAGCATTCCCGTCATAGCCGCCGTGGTCATCCTTGTTAAATGAAAAATAACGATCAATTCTTAGCCAGTGCATCTCGCGACCCATCAGCACTTGATCTTTCCCAACGATTGGAATGTTATTTTCTGCGTGGCACGCTGTAACACATGCGTTGCAGCCAGTACACGATGAGAGGTCAATTGACATTCCCCATTTGTATTGTGCGCCTTCAAATTGTTGTTCTTCATAAATGGAGAGCGAGTGTGGCACGTGTCCTACATGTTTCACGAAGGACGGATCTGCGTTGTATTGATCAAGTGAACCCTCTCGATATAAGAGAGGAATCCTTTCTTGAGCACCTTTGCCAGGTGTCGTGTTAACCCCGAAATGCGTCTGAGTCGTTGCAAGTTCATACGTTTTACCAGTCGATGAGACTTTTGCAGGTGCCGACCAGAGTTGATCAGTTGTCCGTAACGGATAGACATCAACGCCCGCTCCAGTACACACACGTCCAGCAAATTTTCGCCCGTATCCCATTGGAAGAATAACGCAATCATCTGCAGTGCCCGGAACTGGAAGAGCTGCAATTTCAATGGAATTGGCGTCGACAGACACTTTCAACATGTCTCCTTGGGCAACACCCAACTTTTCGGCGGTTGCAGGAGAAAGAAGAGCCGCATTGTCCCATGTCAATTTTGTAATCGTGTCCGGAAGTTCTTGCATCCAACCATTGTTCGCGAATGTGCCATCCCACACAGATGCGGATGGTGTAAATATCGCAAACATCTTGCCGATCGCTGGGGTAGTTGAATCGGGTATCATTTTTCGATTCACGGGTGGTGTATCAAGGGGTGCTCTTTTCCCACTAACACCATCATGCACAGCTGTTCGCCATGCCGTGTTCCATTGGTCTGCATTTGGATCGAAGGTGTTGCGAACAAGTGAATGGCTGTCAGTTGCTTGCTCTCCAGCAAGAATTGCAAGAAACTCAGAGGATGTAATTCCTCCAAAGAGTGGCTCGATGAGTGGCTGCGCTATGCTGCGTGTGCCATCAGATGCGAGACCGTCACCCCATGCTTCAAGCCAATGCGCTGAATTAACATGCCACTTACATGCTTCAGTTGTTTCATTCTTGTAATAGGAATTGTGAATTGAGAAGGGAAGTGCTCCCAATGCCGTTACAAAATCAAGTTCACTTGGCGAGTTAAAAGCGGGGTTTCCACCAATCACAATTGCGGCCTGAATACTGCCATCACGCATTCCCGAAACTGCATCGGTAAGTGTGTGAGTACTTCCTCCATCTACAGTTCGGTAGGTCACTGTTGTACCAACCGCCCCATTCATTTCATTCATCAGTGCAGCAAGATAGTGCACGATCGGTGGCTGGCTTGCTCCTGCAATGACTAGCCCATATTTGCCAGCAGCTGAAAAATCCTTCTTCATTTTTGCTGCCCATTCGGATTGTTCTTTGGTCAGTTTGACAGCACCCTTCAGAGTAAATTGTTCATCTGAAAGAAGTGCGAGGATTTCGGCTGGACGCATCGCTTGACGCTCATCTGCTTTTGCTCCAGTCACAGACAATCCTGGTTCAACCATCCAAAGGCGGCTCATGTTTCCATGTTGAACTGTTCTACCTTCGGCCCAGCCACGAGTATTTGGAACTTGCATTGGACCAGCGCCAAGAAAATCTGCATCGAGAGAAACAATCACTTTTGCTTTTGAATAGTCGTAGATTGGCATCCAATTGCCACCGAAAGCATGTTGAAGTGCGGTTTTTTGGTTCGTGTTCTCAAGCGGTGCGTACTCAACCCACATCGCTTGCGGGTTTTTCTTCATGAATGCTCGTCGCATGCGATGGAATGTTGGCGAACTTGACGGTTCTGTAATGACAGCAACACCTTTGCCTTTTTCAGGCAAGTACGTAGCAATCCATTCTTTAAACGATGCTAAAGAAGAATCATCTCCGTCATACGTCACACCTTTACTACGATCTGGATCATACAAGTCGAGTATTTCTACTTGCGTAAATGCGTCAGTCGCTCCTTGAGAATCAGGGTGAAGTGGATTTCCCTCAATTTTTGTCGGGCGTCCATCATTACTTGTCACGAGGACACCGTGAGAAATCCCACCAAAGTCAAAACTACTTGCATACTGCTCTGGGATTCCAGGCATCGTGCCTTCTGGTCTATGTGCATACGGAACAATGTGTTCCTTTGGCCACCTTCGACAACCCGCAACTCCTAAACCTGCAAGTGCCATTGAAGCACCCATTATTTTTAGGAAGTGGCGACGATCACTACCTGTTGCAAGCAATTCTCCTGCGCCCTCTGGAAACTCATCTGCATGTGTTTCATTCATGTTGTGAGAAGCAGACAGTTCATCTACGCTTCGCCACCACCTACGCCCATGTTCATTCTGTTCATTTATCGATGACATGTTGAACAATCCTGAGATGGGTTTAAATTATTAAATGTACGCCAAGACATGCTATCTGCGATTCGCTCTGCGGCAGACATATCAAGACCCCAATCAAGTTGGGTCACTAAACTTGGATTCCGAACATGAGGATCTGGATTCCGGTGACATTCCAAACACCATCCCATGCTCAACGATTCGTGTTGATATACAACTTCCATTGTGTCGACACGCCCGTGACATTCAACGCAACTTACGCCACGGGTCACGTGTGCGCTATGATTAAAATATGCATACTGTGGAAGATCGTGAACTCGAACCCATTCGATTGGCATTCCAGTTTCATAACTTTCAAATAGAGGTACAAGGTTTTCACTTTGTGGATGAATCGAAGCATGGCAATTCATGCATGTTTCTGTTGGGGGTATAGCGGCGTGCGCAGTTTTTTCAACAGTGTTATGGCAGTACCTACAATCTAATCCTAATTCGCCTGCGTGTAATTTGTGGCTGAATGGAATAGGTTGTTCGGGCATATACCCAACATCAGTGGATTGCGGGCTGAACCCGTATGCAACAATAATTGCGACATAGAGCGGTGCAGTTGCTCCACCAAAAATAATTGCAGGAAGCGCAAGATTTGTCCATCGTGGAAATGTGAATCGTTCTGTCGTCATTGGAGAATTAGGGGGTTGCGCAAATTCCACTTTTGGTTACTTGAATGAGAAGAACCACACCAATTGTGGTCCATAAAGAATCCGTAAAGTTGCATATGATAGTGGGCTTCTGGATACCCACAAGGGGGTTAGGTATCCAAATTTAGAATCTTGATGTCTTTGTCCACATTCGGGCTCTGTTGGACTTGAATCTAGATTGGAAGATTGAAAAATATGGTGGCGTTTTGGTCTGTCTGGCTTCCAAATTGGGCTGTTGAAAGGCCAAACAATCCAGCGAGGAAAGCGGCTGTGTGTACGACGTACTTTGGTTCATTGGGCCGAATTGCACGCACAGGTTCGGGTGATAGATATGGAGCATCGGTTTCAACCATAATTTGGTCAATTGGCACAAGTCGTGCTGCTGCAGCAATTTCCGAGGCATTTTTGTATGTCACAACTCCTGTAAAACTAATCTTTGCTCCAAACTCAAGGATTTTCCGTGCGTCATCTTTGGACTCTGTAAAACAATGAAAGACAAATCGATTCCCCGCCAGAGTACTTGCTCTGAAGATTGGAAGCAGATCAGCAACTGCTTTTCTGCAATGGACAATAATTGGTCTGTTTGAACTGCCGTCCTCCTGTTCAATCAGGGCGAGATGCTCCTCCAAAAGTTGTTTTTGGAGGTCAAAATCGGGCTCTGAATAGTGTCGATCTAGCCCCAATTCTCCCCACGCCACACATTTAGGATCTTTCGCAGCTGCTGTAACTTCTTTCCACTTCCATTCACCATCTGCATGGAGTGGATGAATACCCGAAGAAAAATAGACGGAGTCGTAATTCGCAGAGACTTCCCGCGCAAAAATTGCATCATCTCCATCAGTTGAAACTGTAATACACGTATGAACCCCTGCTTTTTTTGCATCCTCAATAACTTCATCAATTCGATTGGACAACTGTGGGTTCGTCAGATGGCAATGTGTGTCAATCATTGTACATTTGGGGCAGTAGGGAAATTGGGGTCAAGTATTGGGCGAGGTCGGTCTGCGTGCTCGGCTTGTTCGATTGGAACACGAAGTGGAGGAGTGTTCACCATTTCGATCAGAAGAGAACTTCCTTCAGCAAGATTGCCTTCAAGATAGGTATAGATTTGGAGCGTCCAATCAGAGGGCGTCCCAAGTTTCTGATCGCTTCTTTTACCAAGGACCCATTTCTCTGGCTCGACTCGAACGTGCTCTGGAGTGACAAACGTGGGAATGTCTGGTGATGACAGTTCATACCATTCCAAAATGAGCATGTTCCTAGAGCCATCCTTCAATCCATCCACAACCTTAATCGTTGGAGGGAGTGCTCGTAAGGGTTGCTTGAAACGACCAGTTCCCTCAATAAAAAGAACGACCACCTCCCCTGTCTCAAATGTCAATCTAACTTTTGAAGTTCGAAGATGACTTCGTTGTATTTTTAGATGAACGGGGACAAGTAATTCTTCCCCTACGCCAACGGGCTCTTCGGGCCAATCTGTCGTGGTACACCCACACGTTGGAACTGCATCAGCAAGTTTCAGTGTGTGATTTGTTCTGTTAATCAACGTAAATGTATGCTCTAATACAGTATGAGGACGTTCAATTTGCACAATTCCAAAATCAAATGATTTTTCGCCCTCTAGTGGGGAACGAAACAAGCCAAAGAGAATCGCGAACGCGGCGCCAATGCCTATAAGTAAGGCAATACCCAAGCTCAAAAATAGAATTGTTCGTGTACGCATTTGATTCTCATCCTACAACATCAGCATACGATTGTCCTGTCAATACGGCATCTATTCCCTCTCTTAACACCCAAAAACCCGCATTCGCCTTGGCATCTGGGTTGTGACTATGATTCGCAATATGAATATGGAAAAATTCACAACACTTGCTCAGCAAACTCTCTCCGAGGCACTCTCGATTGCGACAACAATGCAACATAGTGAACTTGCCCCGCTCCATTTACTCTGCGCACTGCTCAGTGATGAAGACGGAATTTCAAGGTCAATTATCAATAAGGCGGGTGGTGACGGTGCCCGAGTTGCCGAACTCACTACTGCTGAGCTCAATCGTTTGCCAACAGTCTCGGGGACACAACCCCAAACATCGCCAGCCGTAATCAAGGTATTACATGATGCCTTAGCCATAGCTCAAGGAATGGGTGATTCTCATGCTACAGTTGAACATCTCCTTCTCGCCCTCGCAAAAGAAAAAAATGATGCCAAAGAAGTGTTAGATGTCAGCGGAGTGAATGCTGATTCAATTTTACATGCAATAGAAAGTATCCGAAAAGATTCTGGGGTAACAAACGTGCAAGACGCCAGCGGAGATACTCAGTTTGAAGCACTCTCAAAGTATGGCATCGATTTAAATGAACTCGCAAGAAGCGGGAAACTTGACCCTGTCATTGGTCGCGATGAAGAAATTCGTAGGTGCATGCAAGTGTTAAGCCGTCGTTCAAAAAACAATCCTGTCCTCATCGGCGAGCCGGGAGTCGGCAAAACTGCAATCGCCGAAGGACTTGCGCAACGAATTATTAACCGTGATTGCCCGTCAACAATGCGGGAATCGACAATCATTGCACTCGACGTTGGACAACTTCTTGCAGGAGCAAAGTTCCGTGGCGAGTTTGAAGAAAGATTAAAAGCAGTCCTTCGAGAAGTCACGGCGAGCGAAGGGAAAATTATTCTCTTCATTGATGAATTACACACTGTTGTTGGTGCGGGTGCTGCAGAAGGCGCGGTCAGTGCTGGCAATCTTTTAAAACCAGCGCTTGCACGTGGCGAACTCCGCTGCATTGGCGCAACAACGCTTGACGAATATCGCCAACATATCGAAAAGGATGCTGCGTTTGAACGCCGCTTCCAACCCATTCTCGTTGATCAACCTTCTGTAGATGAAACCATTGCAATTCTCCGTGGCTTGAAACCACGGTATGAAGCACACCACGGTGTTCGTATTCAGGATGGTGCGATTGTTGCTTCAGCAAAACTCAGCCAGCGGTACATCTCCGATCGTTTCTTACCAGACAAGGCAATTGATTTGCTTGATGAAGCATCAAGTCGTTTATCTATCGAAAATGACTCCATGCCTGCAGATCTCGATGAATTACGACGCAAAATTATGCAACTTGAGATTGAACGAGAAGCATTAAAAATGGAAACCGACAAGGACGCAAAGGGTCGTCTACAAAACGTTGAAACTGAAATCGCGGGACTTAGTGAAGAAAATGTAGAAATCACAGCGAGATGGGATGTGGAAAAAGCTGAACTTGAAGAAATTCGTTCTGCGAAAACTGAGATTGATTCAAAACAAACAGAATTAGTGCAAGCACAGCGGCAAGGAGATTTAGAGCGAGCTGCAAAAATTCAATATGGTGATATCCCACAACTAGATGCTCGCCTGCACGATGCTGAAGAAAAACTGAAGGAACGCCGTGAACGCGGGCTTAACATGGTTCGTGAAGAGGTTGATGCGCAACAAATAGCAGAAGTAGTTGCAAGATGGACAGGTATCCCTGCAGCTCGGCTTGTTGAAGGTGAAAGGGAAAAATTACTCCGAATGGAAACTGTCCTTGAGAAACGAGTCATTGGGCAAGAGGAAGCAGTTGAAGCAGTCTCCGAAGCGGTTCGTCGGAACCGAGCGGGCTTGAGTGATGAAACAAAACCAATTGGTTCATTCTTATTTCTTGGACCAACTGGGGTTGGTAAAACTGAACTTTGTAAAGCGCTTGCTCAGTTTTTGTTTGATACCGAGGAGTCCTTGGTACGAATTGATATGAGTGAGTTTATGGAACAGCACGCCGTCGCTCGGTTGATTGGCGCGCCTCCCGGATATGTTGGGTATGAAGAGGGCGGGCGCTTAACAGAAGCGGTTCGCCGCCGACCATACTGTGTCATCTTATTTGACGAAATGGAAAAGGCACATGAAGATGTTTCTAACGTTTTGTTGCAAGTCCTTGATGATGGGCATCTCACTGATGGACATGGCAGAACGGTCGATTTTAAAAATACGATTATTGTCATGACGAGCAACCTTGGCTCTTCTGAATTATTGGCAATGAGTGAAGATGGTGCTTCTCAAGATGAAATCAAAGAGAAAGTTCTTGGCATCCTCAAACATAGTTTGAGACCTGAACTCATCAATCGAATCGATGACACCATTGTGTTCCATCAACTCACCCGAGAACAGTTGGGCGGGATTGTCGAAATTCAACTTCTGCACTTAAAAAATCGCCTTGCAGAGCGAGGGCTATCGCTCCAAGTCAGCAGTGAGGCGCTGGTTGCCATCTGTGATGAAGGATACGACCCTCAATTTGGTGCCAGACCGTTGAAACGAGTCATCCAGCACAAGGTAGAAAACCAGATTGCGACTAGTATTTTGCAGGGTGACTATGAATCGGGCGATACGATTAAGGTTGGATATTCAGGCGAGCAATTAACGTTCACCAAGGTAGATGGCACTCCCCAGCCAACAGCATAATCATTAGGGTGTGTACAATCATCGTATGACACTGACATGCAGAACTGCAGGAGAATCTCACGGACCTTGTGGCATCGCACTTATCGAGGGTCTTCCATCGGGATTACTGCTCGATCTTGAGTTCATCAACAATGAATTACGGCGAAGGCAAGGCGGGTATGGAAGAGGTGGACGACAGGCGATTGAACACGATGAAGCGATTTTTCTTGCTGGTGTTCGGCAAGGAGTCACAACGGGTGCGCCACTTGTCATTCAAATCAAGAACAATGACAGTCGCCTTGATGATGTGAAGGCGACCCCACCAATCCATCGACCAAGACCCGGACATGCTGATCTTGCAGGAGCAATTAAATGGGGAACAAATGATTGCAGGAATACATTAGAGCGAGCAAGTGCTCGTGAAACTGCAGCAAGAACTGCGGCTGGAGCAGTTGCACGGTGTCTTCTTCGTGCGTTTGACATTGAAGTGTTTGGATTTGTTCGTGGAATGTTAGAAGCGTGCGCACCAACAGAGGTGACGAAAGAAAATTGGCGAACCGTTCGTGATGCTCGTGACGATTCTGCTGTGTATTGCCCAGATGATGCAACGTGCAAAGCCATCATTGGGCACATCAAGAATGCAAAGAAAGAAAAAGATACTGTTGGTGGTCTGTGCGAGACGCATGTGTTTGGCTGCCCAATCGGTCTTGGTTCATGCGTGCAATGGAATGAAAAATTAGATTCCAAACTTGCAGGAGCGGTGATGGGCATCCAAGCGTTTAAAGCAGTCGAGATTGGAATGGGAGTTGAATGTGGTAAGCGTGTGGGTTCACAGGTCCATGACCCAATTCATTATTCTGCAAACGATGCTGGCGAATGCCACTTCGGGTTCACAAGACCAACAAACCACGCTGGAGGTATTGAGGGTGGAATGAGCAATGGAATGCCAATCGTTGTTCGGGGAACCATGAAACCAATTTCAACACTGTTGCAAGGTATGGATAGTGTCAATTTAGAAACTGGTGAAGCGGAACGGTCTGACTATGAACGATCTGATGTGTGTGCGTTACCTGCAGCAAGTGTTGTGATGGAGAACGCTATTGGATTTGAAATTGCTGCGTGTTTTCTTGATTCGTTTGGCGGCGCAACAATTGAAATGGTTAGAGCATCTCATGATGCATATGCAGATACATCTCGGAATATTATCTCGTCATGACATTACTCATTGCTTCGTGTTTCGCAGAAGTGCCTGATAGTCTCTCGGGGGTTTCGGGGGTTTCGGGGATTCCGGGGGGTGATTTGCTTGAAATACGAATTGATGGGCTATCTCCATCGGAATGTTCCGTCCGTCTTCCAGATCTCCTTTCGGCTTCTACTGTTCCAACAATTGTCACGTGTCGAAGCGTTACTGAAGGCGGATTCTTTGATGGCGAAGAAGAAGAACGAATTGAGATGTATACCGTTGCTCTGCAGAGTGACCACCCACCTCGGTATATTGATGTTGAATATGAAGCATTGACTCAGCAACCATCGATGCTTGATTCTCTTTCTTCAGAGTCAACAGGTGTCATCTTGTCGTGGCACGATGTGCAATCGCGCCCTAAAAATTTATTACAACGCGCTCAAGAAATGCAACAGGTGCAAGAAGCAGATGTTGTCAAGATTGTTTGGCAAGCGCGGTCGATTCGCGACAACATAGAAGCATTTGAATTGTTACGAACAAGGCAAAAACCGATGATTGTTCTTTGTATGGGTGAGTGCGGGGTGATGAGTCGGGTGCTTGCACCAAAATTTGGTGGGTTCGCAACGTACGCTTCAATTGATGGTGTACAACAAACGGCAGTTGGTCAACCGACTCTCCGCGAGTTTCAATCGATGTATCAGTTTGATGCTATTGACAGTGAAACGAAGGTGTATGGAGTTATTGGGAGCAATGTTGCCCATTCGTCAAGTCCGCAATTTCATAACGCAGCGTTTCAGGCAGCGGGAATGAATGCTGTGTATCTTCCGTTGCAAATCCCCGATGGCTTTGAACACCTTAAGGCGTCGTTTGGAGAATTGTGCCATTACGATTCACTGCATTTTTCGGGGGCAAGTATCACGATTCCACACAAAGAAGAGATGATTAAACTTGTCGATGCCTGCGATGACATAAGCAGTACAGTTGGTGCTACGAATACTGTCACTAACTCTGATCAAACAAGTTCTGCAACGAACACTGATGTGATGGCACTTGCTTCGCTCACAACAAATTCCAGAAAAGCCATTGTTCTTGGTGGTGGTGGTGTCGCAAGGGCTGCCATTGTTGCGTTGCAGATGGGCGGCGCTGAAGTTTTTATTGCGACGAGGCGGAGTGAACAAGCTGTCGCACTTGCGAATGAGTTCTCTTGCAATAGTGTGGAGAGTGATCTTGAAGACATTGATACCATTGTCAATTGCACACCAGTCGGGATGGAGGGTGGAGAATATCGCCAAGGAAACCCACTTCAAGAACTTGTTCCTCACCTTGCATTGCAGGCATCGATGCGTGTCATTGACACGGTCTACAACCCGAAAGAAACACCACTGCTCCTTCAAGCGATTCATGCTGGTTGCGATGTTGTTTATGGCGAAGAAATGTTTCGCTTGCAAGCGGTTGCGCAGCAAAAACTCTGGGGTGAATGAGTTTGAGGAAGTTACATCAGTCCAACAAAAGTGGACACGTCTTCTGCAGAAGTAAATGGTTGTTCTGCAGGAATCCGAACAATACCAAATGGGGCGCGTATGTCGATGCCTAGTGGATCAACTCCAACAACAAACGGAGATGTGATTTCAACGTTCGTTTTTTCTTTACACACATCCCTCAGTTTATCTTGATGCGAATTTAATGATTTACAAATTGATGATTCCAATTCTGCAAGTGGGTTTTCTCTACAAAGCCCTTCACCATCGATAAACAACTCATGAAAACGTACAGCGTCTATATCTACAAATGCCCATTGTGTATCGGGTGGTTCTCCATGGTACACGCGCCATCTATCTGCAAAAGTGCCTTCTTTCCCTTGCTCAGCAAATTGAGATATTGAGACGTGCATCTCCATGCAATCGTTCATGTATTGAGGCACGTACATCACGATGTCACATGGTTGGAGCATCGCAACCATCGCAGGAATCACAAGACGACCATCTGGAATGATGACATAAGAAACATCAATGGTATTCTCACCAAACTCAACAGATACCGTTGAGTTGCTTCGCAAAAAGTTCCACGCGGCATCTGACATCTGTTGTTCGTCGTACTCTTCCAACATGAACTATGCCATTGCTTTTTCAATTGCAGAGACGGTTTTGGGAATTGCTTTTGATAAATTTTTATATCCGTTGTTTGTGACCAAAATATCATCTTCAATACGAATACCGATTGCTTCATCTGGCAAGTAGATGCCGGGCTCAATCGTAATTACGGCCCCTTTTTTCAAAGGAGCCATTGGTCCACATGTGTCATGTGTTTCAAGACCAAGATGATGCCCAATGCCATGAATAAAATAATCCCCATACCCTGATTTCACAATAATTGCTCTTGCAAGTGAATCCAATTCACTCATCGTTACGCCCGGCTTGACTGCTTTAATTGCTGCCTCTTCTGCTCTGAGCACAATGTTGTAGAGTTCCTTCTGCCTTGTTGTAAATTTCCCTGAAACTGGAATGGTGCGAGAAATATCTGCACCATAGCCCTGGTGAAATGCGCCCGAATCAATGCAGACCATATCGCCAGACACAAGGTCTTGGTCATTCTCTTTGTAATGCAAGACGGTGCTATTGATTCCACTGCCAACAATTGAGGGGAACGCGCTTCCTCGACCGCCAGCCATCGCATATCCATACTCAAGCGTCGCTTGCACTTGAAATTCATTCATCCCATCATTTACAAATGCCATCGCGTCTGCAAAGCCACACGCCGTCATGTCAATTGCTTCTTGGATTATGCGAATTTCAGCCTTCGATTTAATGCTACGCAACTTGGGAATAACATTTGAATACTCAACAATTTCGCAACTGGGTGTACGCCTTGCAACCTTCTCCCACAATTCCATGTCTTTTGATATTGGGGAATCAACTGAAGCGTGAGGCATGAGCGTTCCAAAAGTTTGATTTCTTGATGCCAAGTCCTTTAGTACAAGTGGGAGGGAGCGAGTTCGGAGTATTGTCGAGAAGCCCGTCTTTTTGCAAATTTCACTTCCTAGGGGCATTCGAATTCCATCCCACTGTTCCACTTCAGGATCTCGGGCTAGCAAAAACAATATTTCTCTTCTTGCTGCAACTGGGTTAGTCGGGTCAAACAGAACAATCGCGTTTGGTTCATTTATGATGCCAGTGATATATTCAAAGTGCGCATGTGGACGCCACGTTGTAGTCAATTCATTGTTGCACTCACCTGCGAATACAACTCCCGCTGCACCTTTGAGTAATTTCGATACCTTGGCTCTCCGAGAAACGTATTCTTTTAATGGAATCATTATCGCGAGTCCTTCAACTGAGCAACCACATCACTGCTACTTCTTCCGGGGCGCTCAGATAACACGCTACATTCGATTCCCATCTCCATCAACAAATCGTATTCATTGATTTCTTCTGCTGAATAATCTCCACCCTTGACATACAAATCAGGATGCACTGATTTAATGAGTTCTGTTGCTGTTGGTTCATAGAACGGCACAACAAAACTGACACACTGCAACTCAGCAAGAATGTCCATACGTTCTTGCAGTTCATACACCGGTCGACCATCGCCTTTTTGAACGTTCACTTGCTCATCGCAGTTCACACCAACAATGAGAATGTCTCCAAGATTTGCAGCTTCTCTCAAATATGTAACGTGCCCCGCATGGATGACATCGAAGCATCCATTGGTCAGCACGATTCGTTCTCCAAGTTCTTTTGCTGCTTTGGCTTCAATTGCAAGCTCTTCGGGGGTTCGAATTTTTCCAAGTAAATCTGATTGCATTGAAAGCAATTCTTTATGAATTTGAGACATTGGAATAGGAGTCGCACCGAACGCTTCAACTTCAAGACCAGCAGCAACGTTGGCAAGTTCAACACATTCGTGCCACTCTAACCCACCTCCACGCCCAAGTGCTATTGCTGCAAGCACAATGTCACCCGCACCAGTGACGTCATACACCGAGCGTGCTCGTGTTGCGATGTGTCGAACTTCTTTTCCTTGTTCTTGCAACACGGCACCATGGCGATCTAGGGTGATGATAGTTGCGTGGACTTGCAAAGAATCGCACAATGTTTTTGCGAGCATTCCTGCGCCTTCAACTGGGTCGTCATCTTGTAAGCGGATTCCCGTTGCCTTTTCAGCTTCACTTCTGTTTGGGGTAATTGCAGTTGCACCTTTATACCTTGAATACTCATGAATACCTGCTGGGTCCACAAGCACTTCGACCCCTGCATCTGTGCAGTGCTCGATGACCCGCTTGCATGTTGCTTCACTTAACACGCCCTTCCCATAATCTTCAATACACACAACATCTGCTTGGTGTAAAGATTCATTCAGTGCTTCAAGTAACAAGTCACAATGCTTCGACTGGATTGGTTCGGAGGTTTCTTGGTCGAGCCGAAACATTTTTTGTGGGTGTCGGTGTTGCGCCAGCCCGACAATACTGCGTTTCACGGTCGTTGGCCTATTCTCTATATGAAGAATGTGCGAGGTGTCGATGCCTTCTGACTGCAGAAGTTGCGTAAGTAACTCGCCTTCCTTGTCGTCGCCGACAACCCCAAAGCAGTCCACCCGAGCACCCATGGCAACAAGGCAACGGGCAACGTTACCCGCACCACCTGCCCTTGATTGAGTGGAACGAACTTCAAGGACTGGAACCGGCGCATCTGGGCTTAATCGCTCAGCATCGCCTGAGATACATTCATCAAGCATAAAGTCCCCAATGACGAGAACCGATGGTGTATTCAACTGTAAGACTCGTGTAAATAGATTGCTCATAATGGTCATCGTAACTTGAATACGTCTAACAGTTTGGCTTCAAGGGCATCAGCCCCTTCTACGAC
>CAZRPZ010000017.1:0-6624 GCA_964602215.1 uncultured Isosphaeraceae bacterium
TTCACGATAATGTACTGGAGTGCCTTGAAGAGAGTGAGGCGTTAGAGACAACGACCTCTCATGGTACGTATGAAATCATGCTTGACTACTTGTGCATGAATGAGGGGTCCTCTGCTTATGTATCAATTGATGGAGTGAATACAGAATTACCGTGCAACAATACTGGGCAATGGACACGCTTTTTCATTAGGGGCGATGGAGGAACCATCGGTATTGGGGGCAAGGGCACAAAATTTACCAATCTATTTATTCGCCCTACGAAAATTACTGAAATTATTGAAAACAACACACAATTGTTGGCTTGTCTGCAGAGCAGACATGTCTTCATTGCCAATTCCAACAATCGTAAATCACACCGCCTCTTTAAAAGAAGAGATTGTGATGTTACGTGCCAAACTACAAATTGAACGAGAAGCAAGAATAGAAGCCGAAACGGCACTGCTTGTTGTCGACCTCGCACAGGAAAACGGAGATCCGCCACCATCAAGAATGGCTATGATTTCTGGGCTTGCGAAACTTGCTGAATCAAGAGACGACGACACCGGAACACATCTCCTTCGAATAAGTAAATTCACCTCCATTATTGCTCATGAATTCGCTGAAAGAAATCCAGAGCAACTACCTCTTGGAGAGGTTTCGATTATTAGCGCCTCCTCGATCTTGCACGATATTGGAAAGGTTGGAATATCAGATGATGTTCTTTTGCATCCAAGCAAATTGTCTGCTAAACAATTTGCTGAAATGAAACGTCATGCTGTCATTGGCGCTGACATCTTGCTTGCACTTTCTGAACAAATTGGTCGTGACCCTTGGATTGATACGTCAATCCAAATTGCACTTAGTCATCATGAACGTTGGGATGGCGGTGGATACCCCTTCGGGCTCAAGGGCGAAAGAATTAATCTACCTGCACGAATCGTTGCAGTTGCAGATGTGTACGATGCGTTGACAACTGAAAGAGTGTACAAAAAAGCAATGACTCATGAAGAGACGGTTGCCATTATCAAAGATGAAAGTGGTTCACACTTCGACCCCATGGTTGTTAATGCGTTTCTCTCAAAAGAAGCAGAAATCAAACAGGTTGCCATTCAACTAGAACAACCGGTTCGAATACTACAGTGAAGAGTTACTAAGAGTTGTATTCTTGGTTTTTTGCATCCGCATAACAGAGCAAGCACCACCCAAGAAGAAACGCAATCCATAAACCATTTGTAATGAGTACTGTCATCATAATTGTAATTGTACATTGATTTCCACTTAGTAGCCAATTTTTGGGTGGTATGATGGAAGGATGTCAGACCATCAAACAATGAACAATTGGGCTGGACGCAAAGGATGGATTATTCCTATCCTGCTTACCACCTCGTTAGTGCTCAATATTTTAGGTCTCATTCTTCCCTTTTTAGAAATCGATGCAGCACTTCACAAAGGTGTAATTTATAGTCTTCCACACTCTGTCGAGTTGATGTGGCAACACAAGTTGTACTTTGTTGCAGGACTTATTTTGGGCTTCTCAATTATCTTTCCATTTGTCAAATTAGTTTCGTTGTACCTAGCGTGGTTCTTGCCCTTTTCATCTTCGCGACGAGTGAAATTTCTGCATTTCATCGAACTGCTCGGAAAATGGTCATACATGGATATTTTCGTAGTTGTCTTGCTCCTTGCATTGACAAGCAATCAATCGTTTATCTCTTCAACCATCCACGAAGGTGTCTATTTCTTTATTGGCGCAATCACACTCAGCATGATTACTTCTGAAATTGTCATTGGGCTTGCACGTAGAGAGCGTGACCAAGAACAGCCAGCAATTAAATATAAAACAAAGCGAGTGTGGCTGCTCTTTGACAAACTACTCTTGGGCTGGATTGTACCTGTACTTGTTGTCATCTCTGCGGTAGCACTTGTTGAAGCTTTACATGCTTCGTTCCTCCGAATAACGCAATGGTTTCTTGTCTCTCGCTCATATAGTGTTTTGGAAATTGTGCAACTTCTCCAAGAACAAAAGCACTGGATCTTACTCGTTGTTATGGTCGGCACACTCGCCATCTTCCCGCTCCTTCGGTTATTGATTGTCTTGATTGGCTGGCTCATACCAATGCGAATTGAGGGGCACATGCGATTACGGTCATTGATCGACTCGATTTCGAGATGGTGTATGCTAGATGTGTTCGGATTGGCGTTGTTTCTTGTCACAACCGAGGGTAAAGATTTAGTGAAAACCGAAATTCAAAATGGGTTGTACGTTGTTGTCGTTGCAATCGCACTCAGTTATTTGCTCGGAGCAATTGCAATTTCGCTCTCAAAATCGATGGTTGCTTCTGCACGCATTACTGAAGAGTCTTGAGGTACGCAAGCACATCTCGCAAATCTCTGTGATCAAGTAACACGCCCATAGGTGGCATCGCAGAGTGCTCACCATAGCCCTGTGTAATTTCGGCATTTGGTGTAAGCATTGCTAACTGCAATTGTCGTTCACTTAGTCGGCTTGCAACTCCATCAAGTGGTGGTCCAGCAATGCCACCAAAGTCATTAATTTTATGGCACCGCATACATTCACTTCTGGAGTTTTCAAATACAACTTCTCTCCCTCGAACAGCGTCGCCTCCGCGCAGAAGCCACCACCCTTTCAAAGGATCTCCAAACATCAATCGGTCCCCACTTGCATGAGCATATTCCAACTGCAGTTCTACTGGTAACGATTCCTTATCAATTTTTGAAAAACCGTTTGGATGCCGAGCTATTGTTTGAATCGCTGCCTGTGCTTCCTGCAACTCACCCTCTTCAATACATTGAAGCAATACATCAACTGCTTGGTTCTCATCTATATCAAGAAGTTCATCGCGTGCTGCAGCACGCAACCGCCACGAATCGTGGTTCATTGCATACTCAATCGATGTTTCTTCATGGAGTGAACGAAGGCAATGAACTCTTAACTCGATGGGTTTTGTGTCATCAACGAGAATTTGTTCATTGATTTCTCTTGGCAATGAAAGTTGGTGTTCCGTTGCGATTTCAAAGACCCGAAGGAGCAATTCATCAGATGTTCTCTCTATTAGAAAATCAATAGACTCTTCAAGTGGAACAATTGATCGGGAATTTCCACTGAGCACTGGTCGCCACCTGCCATCAATGATTTCCCTTGGGGGTGGGTTTTTCCACATCTTCAAAATATCCAGTGCAATTAACCGCAACCGTTTGCTGTTTTTAGAATTTGCAGCAAATAAAAGAACCTCTTTAAGATTTTCTTCAGAACCGAGACGTTGTGAAGCACTTAGTGCTCTGCGTTTCCATGGCTCGGTTGTTGCGTATTGCAATGAAGAAGCAAGGTCTTTCATTGATGACTGAATTGGCACATCGTGAATTGCTCGAGCGGCTTCGGTTGCAACGGATACATCTTCGTCAAGCAAATATTCGGAAAGGAAAGGAGATTGCAATTTTCGTAATGCAAGTACTGCAGCAAGACGGACTGACGGTTCTGGATGCTCGGAAAGATTCATCAACGCGGATGGGTATTGACTTGAAGCGAGAGCCACCACACCTGCATGACGTAAATACACGTCCTTGTTGTTGTTCCGTACTAACATCGCAACGACTTCGTCTAAAGGATTACCAAGATGACCAGCAGCAATTGTTGCGAAGTATGAAACGCGAGGAGATTCATCATCGATAAGAGCCACGACCTCTTGAAACGCTGGGGTATAGTTTGCTTCTCCGAGTATTTTGCACGCTTGAGCGCGAATTTCTGCATCCATATCATGAAGTAATGGAACAATGAGTCTGCTCTCTGTTCCGCCTGCTCGATCAATCATCGCTAATCCCCACATTGCATGTATTCTGGCAAGTTGATCATTCGACGTTCGCGTCGATTCGTACAGTTCGTTCACTTCTTTCCGTTTTGCAAGTTCAATTTGCGCTCGCATTCGAATCCGGCGATCTGTGTGCGAAAGCATCGAGCGAAGTTCTTTACTTGTTCTTTGCTTGAACCCATCTCGAAAAATAACTGATACATCTCCTTCTGCTTGGTGCTTTTCATCCCAAACTGAATAGAGCCGTCCTTCATAATTCCCTTTCCAACCCTCTCCCCAATCACTAATGACCATCTTGCCGTTATACCCAAAATCAACATCGGTACACAACACATTCTCAACAAATGGATGTAAGTCAACCATCGTGAAGTGTGCGCCTTTTGGTTCAACTGCAAATGAAAGAACATTGCTATGCTTTGCACTTCCAAGAAAATTGCATAAGAAAAAGTGATTGTCATACCGGTGGGATAATCCTGCTCCTGGATACGCAACCAAACCCGATGGACCAGAACCAATAGTATCGATAGCGGGAAGAATCCACGCTGGACGATTTGTTGCATGAGGATCCCACCCATTCTCTTGCACCCAAGGACCTCGTTTATTTTCTCCCTCCAAGGTTTGATACTCCATCCGCCACCCAGTTTCGCCACCCTCAACACAGTAGACAAGCCGCGCCTTGTCACCTGCATCAGAATTGTTATCGCCTGTAAATAAATTGCCAAACGAATCAAACGCTAACTCTTGTGGGTTTCGCAATCCATGGTGATAGAGTTGCAGGTCAGTACCATCAAGTTCACATCGAAAGACTCCTCCTTCTCCTGCACTGTGTAATTCAGAACCATCATCAAGTTCAATGTGGTATCCACGGTCCCCCATTGACCAATACAGCCGACCATCTAATCCTAAGGCCAGACCGTGTAAATCATGACCCCGCAATGCAACTCGAACACCAAACCCACGAAACATCTCCTCGCGAGTTTCGGCAGTCCCATCTGAATCTTTGTCTTGTAATCGCCAAAGTGATGGAATACATGTAAACCAAAGATTTCCATCGATCATGAGAAGCCCCGCTGCTGTTCCATCGAGCGGGTCATTAAAACCATCGGCAACAATATAAGAAGACTCAAATACTCCATCACCATCCATATCTTCAAGCCGTCGGATTCGTTCTTCAAATTCTGTGTAAAAATCCATCCCGTTTTTACGTTGGTCTGCCCAATATTCAAACATTGCAAATCGATCTTCCAATGTTTGGTTTTGCAGATCGTCTTCAAGCCAAAATGGGCTTGAGCGATTGTCTGGCACAGCATTTTCTTGTCTAAAAGATTCTGCTACAAGAATATTGCCTTGTTCATCAAAACAGAATGAGACGGGATCCATGACTTGTGGTTCAGCAGCAATTAATTGCTTCGAATATCCATCTTGAACCTTCACCAAATCAAACGATTGCTCGGGAGTCGGTGAAAAAAATGTGAACGCAAGAATAAGGGCTAATTCCATCTGAGCCCTTCTTGAAGTTTGTTGAAATTATCACAACCAGTTTCGGTGACAAGCACCATATCTTCGATACGCACACCACCGAGTGCATGGCAATAGAGACCCGGTTCAATTGTCACGACGTCTCCAGCGAGTAGTACCGCGCCGTTCCGATCTAGCAGTGGTGGTTCGTGTACATCAAGCCCAATACCGTGCCCTGTTCCATGGGGCATGGAGCAAAATGTAGGCGGGTCGTTTTCGGTCGGAAGCCCTTCCTGATATCCAAGTTCTTCCAAGACCCGAATTGTTTCCAGATGGATTTGTTCACCAGATACTCCCGCCTTGGTGACTGCAATTGCTGATTCTTTTGCAGCAACAACTGCGGAGTGCATTCTTGCTATTTCTTCAGGGATGTCTCCATGAACCACTGTCCGCGTGCAATCCCCGTTATACATTGTGTTTTTGTCGAGGGGGAAAATATCTATGATGACAGGTTCGCTAGTTTTTAAGGACCCGCTCCCAAGTTCATGGCAGTCGCCACCATCTTGACCGCCAGCAACAATGCACGGGGGATTGTAAAAATTTTGCTCGAGGAGAAATACATCAACCATCTTTCGAAGTCGCTCACTTGTCAGTGGAACATTGTCTACCAGTAGTACGCCCTCATCGTTAGCGGTTGCATTGGCAACCGTTTCACATGCCATCCTCATCGCTTTTTCTGTGACTTCTTGAGCATATCGAAGGTGGTTGATTTCTTCCTTATCTTTAACTCGGCGGTCAATAACACCCATTTCTGGATCTAGATCAACGTGTATTCCGGCCGCTTGCATTTCGTCTGTGTACAACAATGGAAGAGTTCGATCGGCGATGACCGAAGTAATTCCATTTCGGAGAAGACATTCAACTGTTGATTGCGCTGCTGCGATATCTCTATCCCCAGATAGCCCACTACTGGGGGTAAAGTCACTGTAGCCATAGACGCGATCGGCTCGGGCATGTTTTTTCGCTCTATCCATTTCGATTTCTCTGAGGATGAGCGAACGAGAGCCATCTGGTAAATCAATTGCAATCATTGCATCGTGCACCATAAACTGCACTGCTCTGAAGAGTGATTTATTCGTTGATGGATTTCCCGCCATAACTTTCGCTGTTGTATTCGGCATGGGGTTAGTGTAACCGAGGTGTCTGGCAACTGGTATCTGACACCTGGTGCCAGACACCAGAAGAACAAAACCAACCCCAAAGGGGATTGGTTTTTTCGAAGAGAGTGGAGCCGATCGGGTTCGAACCGACGACCTCTTGCATGCCATGCAAGCGCTCTCCCAACTGAGCTACGGCCCCT